>JAFADM010000086.1 GCA_023424865.1 Bacillota bacterium
CAGGCGCTCTCGGAAAACGTTAGCATGCGGGAAAGTATCCGGCATGCAATTGAAGGAGGAATGCCCACACTGGCCGAATGCGGCGGCTTTCTGTATCTTCACCGGGAGCTTTTGGACGTTAACGGGAAAGCAAGCCCCATGGTTGGCGTTATTGAAGGCCGGGCGCAGCGTCAGGGGCGTATGGGGCATTTCGGTTATGCCACCCTTACGGCTAATAAGGACAATCTCCTGTGCCGGGAAGGGGAAAGCTTCCGTGTCCATGAGTTCCATTACTGGCAAAGCGACAACGAGGGAGAGTGTTTTGGAGCGAAAAAGCCGGTCAGCGGTGCATCCTGGCCCTGTGTACACGCTTCTCAAAGCCTGTACGCGGGCTTTCCCCACCTTTATTTTCCCGGACAGCCCCGTCTGGCCGAAAGCTTTGCAAAAGCGTGCACCGCCTATGCCTTAAAGTCCGCGGGGGAGGAAGAACGCCTATGCTTTATGGACTAATCGCTCTTGTGGCAGGCTTTCTTTTAGATCTTTGCTTTGGAGATCCCCTGGGCCGGTTTCATCCGGTCTGTCTCATAGGAAAGCTGATTGAAATATCGGAAAAAGGGCTTCGGAGGTGCTTTCCCAAAACACAAAGGGGGGAGCTTGCCGCCGGGATCCTCATGGCGCTGTTTATCCCTGCCCTGTGTTTTTTCCTGGCTTATTTGCTTCTGCAGGCTTTATTTCATCTCAGCCCGTGGATCGGGCTTTTAGTTCACAGTTTTTTGAACTGGCAGATATTGGCATTGAGATCTCTTAAGGATGAGAGCATGAAGGTTTATCATGCCCTTAAAAACAAAAGTCTGGAGGACGCCCGCCGGGCGGTTTCCATGATTGTGGGGAGGGACACCCGGGAGCTGGATTCCCAGGCGGTGGCCCGGGCTGCCGTGGAAACCGTAGCGGAAAATACAAGCGACGGCGTCATTGCGCCATTGCTGTTTATTGCTCTGGGAGGGGCGCCACTGGGCCTTTTATACAAGGCTGTAAACACCATGGACTCCATGGTGGGCTATAAAAATGAAAAATACCTGTACTTCGGCCGGGCTGCGGCCAGACTGGACGATGCCGTCAATTTTATACCCTCCCGCTTATCTGCGGTGCTGATGATAGCTGCTGCGTGGCTAATGAAATTCAATCCCCGAAATGCCTTAAGAATTTTTCTCAGGGACCGCTACAATCACGCCAGCCCCAACAGCGGCCAGACCGAGGCCGTCTGTGCGGGAGCCCTGGGACTTAAGCTGGGCGGAGACGCTTATTATTTCGGCAAGCTCTATAAAAAGCCCACCCTGGGAGATGCCCTGCGTCCCATAGAGCCTGAGGACATTGGACGGGCAAACCGCCTGCTTTATGGAACCTCCGTCCTGTGCTTCAGCCTGTTAGCGGGGGGGCAGGCACTGTATCTGATAATAAGGCTTTTAGTGCCTTATAACTGAGAAGCGCCATAAAAAAATTATCTTATCAGCGCTTTATACCCATTTAAACCTGCTGGCATAGTCCGCTTTATTTTGCGTACATAGCCAGTTTAATTTGAGTACATAGCCAGCTTAAGAAAGAAGGATAGGGAGTCATGAATTATGTACATGGGGGAGATATCTACACGCTGCGGCAGGCATTTGAAGGCCCTGTACTTGACTTTTCCGCCAACGTCAATCCCCTTGGCATGCCCCCGGGAGTACGCCGGGCCGCAAAGCTTGCCGTAAACGAAGCCGTCCATTATCCGGATCCCCTCTGCCGGGAGCTTAAAAGGGCTGTCGCGGAGCACGAAGGGGTTAGGCCGGGGCAGGTTGTTTGCGGAAACGGTGCTGCGGATCTTATTTTTCGTCTTGTTCTTGCAAAGCGCCCAAAAAAAGCGGTCCTTCCTGTGCCCTGCTTTGCCGAATATGAGGCCGCCCTTAATACAGTGGACTGTGAGATGGCGTATGAAACGCTTTCTGAAGAAAAGGGCTTTGCTCTGACAGAAGGCTTTTTAACCCGGCTGGGGCCGGAAACGGATATGGTCTTTTTGTGCGATCCCAACAATCCGACAGGGAAAACGGTGGAGCCCTCCCTTTTGGACGCTGTGGTCAGACATTGCGAAGCCCGTGGCATCCTTCTGGTGCTGGACCGGTGCTTTGGAGATTTTCTGGATAGCCCTCCTGAAAAAGGGTGTGCCTTTCCGTCAAATGTTTTTGTGCTTAAGGCGTTTACAAAGCTTTATGCTATGGCGGGGCTGCGCCTGGGTTACGGCCTTTGCGGCGATCCGGCTCTTTTGGAGCGTATGGAGGGCGCCTGCCAGCCCTGGAGTGTTTCCACCCCGGCTCAGGCGGCAGGAGTGGCCGCGCTTAAGGAAACGGCTTATGTGGAAAGAAGCCGCAGGCTCATACGCATAGAAAGAGCCTTTCTCATAAATGAGCTTGAGGCCAGGGGGATGAAGGTTTACGGCTCCGAGGCCAACTCTGTTTTCTTTCGTGCTCAATCCCAAACCCTTATGGAACAGCTAAAAGCACAGGGGATACTTATCCGAAGCTGCGGGAATTACCGGGGGCTGGATACCCGTTATTACAGAATCGCCGTGCGTACCCATGATGAAAACAGACAGCTTATTTCTGCCATGGATAAACTTAAAGGAGGGAACTAACCAATGGCCAAATCCATAATGGTGCAGGGAACCATGTCCAATGCGGGGAAAAGCCTTATTGCGGCAGGTCTGTGCCGTATTTTCCGTCAGGACGGATACCGGGTGGCGCCCTTTAAAAGCCAGAATATGGCGCTGAATTCCTATATCACGCGGGAAGGCCTTGAAATGGGGCGGGCCCAGGTGATGCAGGCCGAAGCGGCGGGTGTGGAGCCCTCGGTTTTAATGAATCCCATTTTGCTAAAGCCTGTAACGGACATGGGATCCCAGGTTATCGTAAACGGCGAGGTTATAGGCAATATGCGGGCTGTGGAGTATTTCCGCTACAAAAAAAAGCTCGTTCCCGACATCATGAAGGCCTATAATACCCTTTCGGACCAATATGACATTATTGTTCTTGAGGGGGCGGGAAGCCCCGCGGAGATTAACCTTAATCATGAGGATATCGTCAATATGGGCATGGCCAGGCTTGCCGGTGCGCCGGTGCTCCTGGTGGGGGATATTGACAGGGGCGGTGTATTTGCCTCCCTCTATGGCACCATTAAGCTTCTTAAGCCGGAAGAACGGGCCATGGTAAAGGGCATTATCATAAATAAATTCCGGGGAGATGTTGAAATACTCCGTCCCGGTCTTGGCATGATCGAGGAGCTTACCGGTGTGCCCGTCCTTGGCGTTATGCCCTATACGCAAATTGTAACGGACGAGGAGGACAGTTTGGCAGAGAGCCTTAACGCCAACCGGGTGAAAGGGCTTGTCGATATTGCTGTGATCCGCCTGCCCCATATATCCAATTTCACTGACTTTTCGCCGCTGGATCAGGCCGAGGGCCTTGGTGTGCGTTATGTGAAAAATGTCCGTGAGCTAAAAAACCCCGACATGGTCATTCTACCTGGTACGAAAAATACCATAGGGGATCTCCTGTGGCTCAGGAGGGAGGGCCTGGAAGCCGCTATATGCCGTTTTGCGGAAAAAAAGGTACCCATCCTGGGCATTTGCGGGGGCTTCCAGATGCTGGGCCAGTCTATAAGCGATCCCTATGGCATGGAGCATGAAGGCACCGTTCGGGGAATGGGGCTTTTGCCTGTAAGTACCGTTTTCGAAATGGAAAAGACACGTACCCGCGTATCCGGCAGGGTCTCCCGGCTGGGCGGCGTGCTTTCGCCCCTTTCGGGCGCGGCTCTGGACGGCTATGAAATTCATATGGGCAGAACATTGGGAGATGCACCAAACCTTACCTGGCTGGATCCGGGCAGCGGCAGTACTCCTGTCTCTGACGACAGTGATGGGCTTACATCAGACGGGGGATGGGCGGGCAATGTGTACGGCACCTATCTCCATGGCTTTTTTGACAGCGGTGAAGCTGTAAAGGGGCTTTCAAATGCCCTGTTTACAGCCAAGGGGATAGACCCGGCAGTCTTTGAGCCCATGGACAGCCGCGCTTTTAAGGAAAGCCAGTACGATCTTCTGGCAAAAACCTTAAGGGCCAGCCTGGATATGGAAAAAATCTATGAAATGATGGAACGGGGGATACCTAATGGAACTTGAACATGTGGCGCCGGAGGATATTGAAAAGCGCAGCCTGGAAATTATAACACAGGAGCTTGGCTCCCGGGTGCTGGATCCCGAAACCGCGCCTGTCATAAAGCGTGCCATACACGCCACCGCGGATTTTGATTATGCCGAAGCCCTCTCCTTTTCCTCCAATGCCGTTGGTATTGCGGTGGAGGCCCTCTTAAGGGGCGCCCATATCGTGACGGATACCCAAATGGCCCTCTCCGGGGTTAACAAGCGGCTTCTCCAGGCCTTTGGCGGTGAAGCCCACTGCTTTATGTCCGAAGCGGAGGTGGGGGAAACGGCACGGCAAAGGAAGGTGACCCGGGCAAGCATCTGCATGGAAAGGGCGGCAGAGCTGAAAGAACCTCTCCTCCTGGCAATAGGCAACGCCCCCACCGCCCTTGTACGTCTGTATGAGCTCATGCAGGAAGGGCGGATTGCTCCGGTTCTTATTATCGGCGCGCCGGTGGGCTTTGTTAACGTGGTGGAGGCCAAGGAGCTTATTATGAGCGCCGGGGCGCCCTATATCGTGGCCCGGGGCCGAAAAGGCGGCAGCGGTGTGGCGGCGGCCATAACCAATGCCCTGCTTTTAATGGCCCAGGAGAAAAGAAAGCGGGAAGAAATGCATGAAGGGTAAGTTTTACGGTGTGAGCGTGGGGCCGGGAGATCCGGAATACATGACGCTCAAGGCGGTGCGTGTTATCGGAGGCTGTTCTGTCATTGCCGTGCCCAGAACCGGAGGCGAAAAAACCAAGGCTCTGGAAATTGCCCGGGAGGCTGTGGATATGAGCGGCAAGGAGCTCTTGTACCTTGATTTTCTCATGAGCCGGGATAAAAAGAAGATAACGGAATGCTATGACATGCTGGCTGCCCTTGTGGCTCAAAAACTGGAAGCAGGGCTGGATGTAGCCATGCTCAACTTGGGGGACGCCTCGCTGTATGCAAGCCACAGCTATATTCAACAGCGCCTTGCGGCCCTGGGGTATGAAACGGAAACGGTGTCCGGTGTCACAAGCTTTTGTGCCTGCGCTGCGCGGCTGGGAACAAGCCTCACGGCGGCAAGACAGCCCCTTCGTATTCTGCCCGGAGACTATGCCGGTTTGGAGGATGAGCTTAAAATGCCCGGTACCAAGGTCATTATGAAAAGCGGCAGGGAACTTCCCAGGGTAATCCAGGCCCTAAAAAACAGCGGAAGCTATTCTCTGGCAAAGCTGGTAACCAATTGTGGCATGGAGGATGAGACGGTCTGGCAAAGCCTTGAGGAAGCGGAGGCCGGCTATTTTTCAACTATCCTCGTGGGAGAAGGAGACCAAGATAAAGGAGACCAAGATAAAGGAGATTGGCATAAATGAACATCACAAAGAACTTGAGACAGCTTCGGATTCTAATACCGGTTCTAGTAACCGCCTTCCTCCTTGGAGCCTGTTCCGTGGGGGCAGTGCCTTCCGGACAGAGCGAAACCCCGCTGCCGTCCCTAACCGGGGAGTTTAAGCCGGAGCCTGGCGAAAAGGAACCCCTCTTAACCTTTCAGGATGCCCTGGGGCACACGGTGACAGTAAATAAGGCCGACAGGGTGGCAGCCCTTATGGGAAGCTTTGCCGAAATGTGGCTGCAGGCGGGCGGCAGCCTGGCCGGAGTTACTGACGATGCCTATTCGGAGCGGGGGCTGGAGCTTCCTGAAACCACGGCGCTCCTTGGCTCCTATAAAAGCCCCGGCGTAGAGAGCATTATTGCCCTTAATCCCGACCTTGTCATCCTGTCGGCCGATACGGCCGAGCATGTGGCTCTGTACCAGACCCTCCGTGATGCGGGCGTTACTCCCGCCTATTTCAGTGTGAAGCAGTTTGACGAATACCTTGATACCTTGAAGCTGTTTGCATCCATTACTGGAAGGCAGGACCTTTATGAGAAAAACGGCCTTGAAGTTAAAGCGATAGTGGATGCTCAAATAAAGAGGGCTGAGGGGCATGAAGCCCCCAGCGTCTTGTTTATACGGGCTTTTTCCTCAGGATTCAGGGCCCAGGATTCGGAAAGCATGACAGGTGCCATGCTCCGGGATCTGGGGGCGGACAATATTGCCGATCACGAAAAGAGCCTTCTTGAGGAATTGTCCATGGAGGCCATTATTGCGGCGGATCCCCAATACATCTTTGTGGTAACCATGGGAGCAGATCATGAAAAGGCGCTGGAGGTGCTGCGCAAAAGTCTCCAGGATAATCCCGCATGGGAGGGACTTTCCGCTATAAGGGCAGACCGTTATTACGTGCTTCCCAGGGAGCTGTTTCACTACAAGCCTAACGCAAGGTGGGGGGAGAGCTATGACTACCTGGCCGATATCCTCTATGGGGAATAAGCTTACAAGCGACAGTAAAAAGGCGGCTTTCTGGCTTCCTGTGCTGATCCTTATACTTGTGCTGTCCGTAAGCCTGAGCATCTGCCTGGGGGCAGTGCCTGTCCGGCTTCAGGAGCTTTGGGAGGTGGTGCTTGGAAAGGCCGACCCTCAGAGCACCGCCTTTCGGATTGTCATGTACGTCCGGCTGCCCAGGGCTTTGGCCGCCATGCTTGCAGGAAGCGCTCTGGCTGTTTCCGGAGCTGTTATACAGGCCGTGTTGAACAATGTGCTGGCAAGCCCCAATATTATCGGAGTCAATTCAGGGGCAGGACTTTTTACTCTTCTTGCCATGGTGCTATTCCCCGATTCCCTTGGCCTTCCTCCCATAGCCGCCTTTCTGGGAGCTCTTCTCACGGCGCTTTTGGTATACGCCGCAGCCATGAGGACAGGTGCTTCCCGTATCACCATTGTGCTTACGGGGGTGGCGCTTGGCAGTATCCTGAGCGCGGGCATCAACGCCATAACCATTCTTCACCCGGAAGTCGTTATTGGAGCCTCCAGCTTTATGATGGGCGGGCTTGCGGGAGTAACCGCCGGAGGCCTGAGGTTTGCGTATCCCTACATACTGGCAGGTCTTGCTGCCGCTGTGGCCCTTTCTCATGAAATGAACGTATTTCTTCTGGGTGAGGATATTGCGGCTACCCTGGGCATGCATGTGAAGCTGTACCGGCTTTTCATGATAGCCACCGCGGCTGTGCTTGCCGGGGCGGCGGTGAGCTTTGCGGGGCTTCTGGGCTTTGTGGGGCTACTGGTGCCCCATGCCGCAAGACTTCTCACAGGCAGCGACAACCGTATTCTAGTCCCTGTCTGTATCCTTTTGGGAGCGGCCTTTGTTACAGCGTGTGATCTTCTGTCCCGCCTGCTGTTTGCTCCCTATGAACTGCCGGTAGGGATTATCATGTCCTTTTTGGGCGGCCCCTTTTTCATTTGGCTGCTTCTTAAGCAGAGGAGGAAAATAAATGCTTGAACTTCAGGCCGTATCAGGAGGCTATGACAGTATAGAACGGATAAAGGAAATAAGCCTGAGTTTTGGGGACAGTGGAATCGTGAGCATCATCGGCCCTAACGGCTGCGGCAAGAGCACTCTTCTGAAAATCCTTGCGAATTTACTTAAGCCCATGAGCGGAAAAGCCTTGCTGGACGGCAGGGATATCCGGCAAATCGGACGGCTGGAATACGCAAAGCGTGTCTCCTTTCTGCCCCAGGTCCGGAGTATTCCCAATATGTCCGTAAGCTCCCTTGTGATGCACGGACGGCAGCCCTACTTAAGCTACCCGCGAAGGTACGGGGCTGCAGACAAAAGAATCGGGGAGGAGGCCATGGAGCTGACAGGGGCCATAGCTTACCGGCACCGCAATGTTCAAAGCCTGTCGGGAGGCGAGCGGCAGAAGGCCTATATTGCCATGAGCGTGGCCCAGGATACGGATGTGATGCTTATGGACGAACCCACAACCTATTTGGATGTTCAGCACCAGTATGAAATTATGGAGCTTGCCAAAAAGCTTCGGAAGCGGGGAAAGCTTATTATCCTGGTGCTCCATGATCTGAATCTGGCAATGAACTATTCTGATCGTATGGTTATTATGGATAAGGGGCGGGTGTTGGCCTGGGAGGCACCTGCGACCTTGTATCAAACAGGTATTATCGATAAGGTGTTCCATATAAGGACAGAACTGATACGTTTTGAGGGCGGCTATCAGCTTTTATTTCTGCCCTCTATGAAGGAGGAAAACACATGAACGTAAAGAAAGCCGTTTTGGTGGCAAGCTTCGGCACAAGCCATTCCGACGCTCTAAAGCTGAACATTGAACCCATTGAGGCACAAATAAGGGCCGCGTTTTCCGAATATCAGGTATACCGTGCGTTTACAAGCTCCATAGTCATAAGGCTTTTGAAGCGCCGGGGCATTGAGGTGGATACGCCGGAGGAGGCATTGGACAAATTGTTCCGTGACGGAATAAGTGAGGTTATTGTACAGCCTACCCACATCATAGACGGAGAAGAAGTGGAAAAGCTTAAACGTGTCTGCATGGGCAAGGAAGCTCTGTTTGACAGGCTGAAAATTACAGCCCCTCTGTTGTCCGGCACAGAGGATTTTAAAGAGGTAATCCGTATAATGGCCGGAGTGTATGGCAATGTACCGGAGGACACAGCGGTGGTGCTTGTGGGCCATGGCAGCCGTCATGGAGCCAATAGTGCCTATCCTGCCCTGGACTATATATTCAAGGAACAGGGCCATTCCCGGTTCTTTATTGGCACAGTGGAGTCCTACCCTGATGGGGATACGGTTTTGAAATTAATTCGAAACGCCGGGTACAAAAAGGTGTTGCTTGCTCCGCTTTTGCTCGTGGCGGGTGATCACGCGAAAAACGATATCGCAGGAGATGAGGCGGACAGCTGGAAAAGCCGCTTTGAAAGTGCGGGGCTTCCTGTGACCGTTTCCCTTCGAGGGCTGGGCGAATACCCGGAGATTCAGGCTCTTTATGCCGCACATACAAGGGAGGCCATGTAAACCTGTTCCTGCAAAGGGTACAGCCTGTTTTTCCGCTTCTGCCAGGTTGATCGAATGGTGGGGATATATATAAATTCTTTGCTGTTTATATAGTGGAGACGAGGGCTTCTAAGCAAGGACACCTAGGACAAAGACTTCAAGTCCAACCTCCGGCTTGCCCATATGGGGATCCGCTGTAAAAAGTATACAGGAAGAAGGTCCGGCTGATTTCAATAAATCAAGTAAAGGCGGCTCGAGAAGCTGTACCTTAAGGCCGCTTTCGCGGGCCAGAATCTGAGCTTCGGCAGCAATTCCCTGTGACCCCACAGGCAGCGCCGTGCGAATGCCAGGAAGCTGCAAAAGCTTTTGAATTTGAAGGTTGGACGGAAGCTCAACACCTTCTTCCAGCGTTTCGGCTCCCACAAGGGGGACACCTGCGCAGTAAAGAAGGTCACCTTTATGCCCGCCTCCCAGGCGCAGCCTGCTAACCGGACAGGTGCCAGTAACGGTAACCCCCAGTGCTGTCATACTTGTAGGCATGTTTTTTTCGGTGCTGATAATAAAAGGGAGCGTGGTGCCTAAGGCTTCCCGTATACCTTCCAGCAGGCGCTGTGCAATATCCGGGCCGTTGGCTGCGGCAACCGAGGCCGACACAGGTTCCCCTCCGGCGCAAAGCACCTCAAGAAGTGCTGTACGGGCGGTAAACAGGCCTACGGTTTCAGGAGGTACCGCAAGGGCATCATGGGGAAGGGAGCCTATGCCGCCGCAGGAATCCACGGCAGACAGATACGCGGTAGTTCCGTCGCTCATTATAAGAAGATCCCGAAAGCTGGGTATATGTATCATAGGTGCCACCCCCTTAAAACTTTGCCGTATTTTAAAAGAGCCCCTGCCACGGATGCGGCGCCGAAGGCATTGATCGCGGAACCGAGCACCAGCCCCGGCAACAGTACAATAAATACGGGTACCCCCATGCCGGGCCATATAAGTAAAATAAGCGGTGAAATAAAGGCATTAAGGGAAAACGCCAACAATGAAGCAAGCCACAGGGGATGCCGGAGTGCTATCCTTCCTGCAAAATAGCAAAGAACTCCCATCTCAGCGGCAACCACAAAATGCAGGGGCAGGGTGAGAGGAAAGCCCGCTAAAAGGGCGGACAGAAGATGACCAGCCGCACCGGCAACGGCGCCGGGGAGGCCGCCCAGGAGAAAGGCGGCAAGAAAAGCGGGAAGGGTGTCCAGAGCAATGGAGCCGTAAATATGAAACTGAGCTCCAAGAGCGGACAGGCCGCAAAGCAGGGCAAGAAGGCAAAGCTTTTTAACGTTCATAACAAATCTCCTTTGGCTGTTACTACTATAATACGGATTTCAATAAGGTGTCAATTACCTCCGAACACAGGCGGGAGAAAGGATAAGCTTATGATGATTCTAATAACGGGAGGCGCAGCCAGCGGAAAATCCGAACTGGCGGAGAGGGCATCGGTTTTACTGAATACAGGAAAGAAGGCGTACATAGCCACTATGCTCTCAGGTGACGGTGAAAGCCTGGCGCGCATAGAAAAGCATCGCACCATGCGTTCAGGAAAGGGCTTTGCCACTCTGGAGGCATCCTTGGCCATGCCCAAAACGGAAGCACTCACCGGTTACGATACGGTCCTGGTTGAGTGTGTATCCAATTTTCTGGCAAACGTTATGTTCCAATCCGGAAAGGAGGCCAGCGAAGCAGTATGCTTTATATTAAGTGAGTTAAGTGGGTTGCGCTTAAAGGTAAGCAATACCGTTATCGTCACCAACGAGGTATTCTCGGACGGAGGACACTACGATGAATTTACCCTGGCCTATATTGGGGCTTTAGGCCGGATTAACCGTGAACTGGCCAGGAAAGCGGATATTGTCATAGAATCCGTATGCGGAATTCCGCTTTTTATGAAAGGGGGCCTGGAAGGCTTATGAAGTCCTTGCTTGAAGCTTTAGTCATTGCGTTTTCCATGTATTCGGCTATTCCCATGCCGCAAATCCAGTGGAACAAAAGGAACATAGCCTGTGCCATTGCCTTTTTACCCGCCGTTGGGCTTGTTTCCGCTGCCGGGATATGGGGGCTCTATGAGTTTTGCAGGCTGCTGTCCCTTGCACCGGCCCTTTTTTCCGCCCTTGCCGTTATGCTTTCCATTCTCATTACGGGAGGCATACACCTGGACGGCTTTTGTGATACCTGTGACGCCCTGGCGTCTCACAGCAGCAGAGAAAAGCACCTTGCCATACTTAAGGACCCTCATGTGGGCGCATTTGCTGTGATCTACACCTGTGCATTGATCCTGCTGCAGTTTGGGGCATGGTACCAGCTTTATCTTGCACCCGGCTACTTAGCAGCCGCCTTCAGTGCCTTTATTATCTCAAGGGTACTGGCCTCGCTGGCTGTCCTTAAGATTAAAAAAGCCAGTGAACAAGGCCTTGCGGCAACCTTTTCCCAGTCTTCAAAAGGGCTTGTATTGCCTTTAATTGCAATAGCAGCCCTGACGGTGACGGCAGCCGTGCTTTATTCAGGCTGGCCTGCTCTGCTTGCTGCCCTTGGGGCTTTACTGTTTTTTATGGTGTTTAAAAGAATGGCAATAAAGCAGTTCGGAGGCATTACCGGGGATTTGGCCGGTTTTCTTTTGGTGGGAAGCGAAACCTTAATGCTTTTAACTGCCGCCCTTTTGGGTGCGGTATGAAACAGAGGAGGATAAGATGGTATTTATAACAGGGGGAAACAGCCAGGGAAAGCTGGAGTTTGTCAAATCGGCATTGGGAATAAAGGAGGAGGAGATTGCCGATGGAGGCATCTGCGGTTTTAATGAAGCCTTTCAAAAGCAGGTGCTGAACAAGCTTCATCTTTTGGTGGGGAGGATGCTCTCTCAGGGGCTTGATGCTCAGGCTGAGGTAATAAAGGGTGTTGAAGAAAATCCGAATATTATTGTCATTTGTGATGAGACAGGCTGCGGCATTGTGCCTATAGAGGCCAGGGACCGTATCCTAAGGGAGCAGGTGGGTCGGCTTGCCTGCAATCTGGCCCGTAAGGCGCAGAAGGTATACAGGGTGAGCTGCGGCATTCCTGTCTTAATCAAGGGAGAAGTAAAATGATAAAAATCTGCCTGCTGCGGCATGGCCGCACACCGGGGAACGAGCGAAGGGCTTACATTGGGAGAACGGACGAGCCCTTATCGGATAAAGGAAAAGAGGAGCTTCTGGGCCACAGGGGGCTTTATCCTGCTGTGGAGGCGGTTTATTCCAGCCCTTTGAGGCGCTGCCGGGAAACAGCAGAGCTTCTTTACCCCAACGTCCCTCTTTATGTGGAGGAAGCGTTCAGAGAATATGATTTCGGCCTGTTTGAAGGAAAAACCCATGAGGAATTAATGGCTGATGCCCTTTATCGGGAGTGGATTGATGCTAATGGAAATTCTCCCATACCTGGGGGTGAGGACGGAGAAGCGTTTCGGGCGCGCTGCGTGAAAGGGTTTGAGAAAGCCGTTGCTCAAGTGTTTGAAAAAAAGTTTGAAAGTGTTGCCATACTGACCCATGGGGGTGTTATTATGTCGCTTATGGAGAGGCTTTCCCTGGAAAAGAGGGGCTTTTACGGCTGGAAGGTAAAAAATGGTCAGGGCTTTATATTAAGTCTGGAGGAGGAGGTGTGGAAAGAGCGCAGGGGCCTTTCCGGTGTGAAAGAATTTACCTCTTTAGAAGATGAAAATAAGGCTTACATGAAATAATTAACGATGATTTCAAACTTTTCTTTGTACGCCTCCATTATTTTGTCATTTTCATCCGAATAGGCCATCATATCTGTTTCCTGAGTGCAAAGGTATAGACTTGTCGTTTTTAAGCTTACGGCATAGTCAAGAATTTCACATAGCATGGGAGGCGTTACAATATCTTCAAAGGGAGAAATGGTCAGGCCGTAGGCATCACAATCGTCAATTCGCCATTTGTAAGGGCCTCTTACAGGGCTTATAAGCTCTTTACGCACTTTATGACTGTCCAGGAGGCTGCATTTTATATAACAGGAGAGGGCTCCGTCAGGAAAAACAACCTTCTTTTCCCAGACGTTTTCACTCAAATAGTAATAGTGCTCCATACGATGAATTAGCCCCTTTCCTGTACAGAGCTCCGCCAGAATTAATTTATTGCCGGAATAAATGTATTTTGTAATGTAATATACCGTTGTGCAGCCGTCATCGCAGCATACCTTTTTTATTATCCGGTTAAAGGCATCATAGTCATAATGGTATTTATTAATTGTAATATGTTCTTCCATAAGCTCGAAGGGTGGTTTATGGGAATAGCGTTTAAGAAGGACTGTTTTTTGCGTTATGTGCTTCAAATCGTTATAAATATAATAGTATTTTATTTCGCTTGGGATACCGTTATATAGCATGGAGGAAGCCTCCAGCCGGTCAAAGGCATTATAATGATATTCGTCAATCTGACAGGTGTCGCCGGAGTGATATTCTCGCCGGATTAGCTTTCCTGTTTCGCTATAGAAGGATTTAAGACTAGAATGCGGTTTCATTTTTTTCCTCCGCTGTAAATCCTTATTGGTGTCTTATTATATCAGAGTTTACCCGTCCTGTGCCAGAGAAACTTTAAGAAGCTAAACCGTTAGATTGGCGCTTGGATTGACGAACAGATAAAAGGGGCAAGGCCTGTAATAAGCCTTACCCCTCTTAAATTAAAGTCCCCTTTTTAAGCTTTCAATAGGCACCAATACGCACTTATTTAATAAAAGCACCGTTCTTCACAAGATTGTTCTGAAGCTCGGTGATATTCACCTTGCGAACGGCTCCGCCCGCTTTTACAGCCAGTGCGGCGGCAGAACCTGCAGCCTCGCCCAGAGTGCAGACAATGGGCATAATACGGATGGAGGCCTGAGCTTCGTGATCCGCAGAAATACAGCGTCCGGCTACCAGCAGGTTATCCGTTCCCGCAGGGATGAGGGAGCGGTAGGGAATGGTGTAGTACTGCCCTGAAGGGAAGTAGTAGTGGCTTGTGCCGCTGCCTTCAGGATTATGGATGTCAATATCGTAATTGCCTGCGGCAATGGTATCGTCAAATTTAACGCAGTCCACAAGATCCTTGCCGGTAAGGATGTAGTCTCCGTCAATCATGCGGCTTTCCCGCACACCGATTTCAGCGGCTGTTATAAGAAGCTGGCTGTTCTGGAAGCCGTCGATATTTTCCTTCATAAAGTTGAACAACTCCAGAACCTGTTCCCTCGCCATGATTTCGGCACGGGTAAGATCAAAAGCGTCAACCGGGTTGAGCTTCACAATTCGTGTGGAATTAAAGTGGAGCACACCGTCCAGCAGGGTGTGGAAAATGAGAACGTTTTCACGGGGATTCTTTATTTTGCCGGAAGCCTGGAACTCCTGATAGAGGCTGTTGATGGTGCTGCGGGTAGCTTTGAATTTTTCAAGATCCACGCCGCCCACACGGAAGCAAAGGGTCATGGGCTGGCAAAGGCCATCGGCTTCACGGCCCAAACGATGGGGGCATCCGCTCAACACGGCAAGATCCGCATCCCCGGTAGCATCTATAAAGGTGTCCGCAAAAAATTCCTGCTTGCCCGATTTGTTAACAACAGTAACAGATTCAATGCGCTCTCCGTTTTTCTTAACATCAGAAAGGTAGGAATGATAAAGAATTTCAACCTTTGCTTCAAGGACCATACGGTTGAGAACGATTTTTAAGTACTCCTCATGGAAGGCCGGTGCCCAGCCTGAGGTAGCAGCCTTGAAATGGCCAAGCTCCTCCAGGATTTCCTTATACAGTCCCTGGCTCAGGTGAATATCCGTCTTTTCTCCATTTACCTCTACGGGAGTGTGATTGGGCATAAAGGGATTGACAAGACAATTGGTGGCTGCGCCTCCCAGACAGTTTGCCTTTTCAATGAGCAGCACCGAAAGTCCTGCACGGCCTGCGCTGATAGCTGCCGCCACACCTGCAAAACCGCCTCCGACAACAATGAGATTGTAGCTTTTCATAAATCCTCCTATTCCTTTCATCCCTGAATTTAGCTTTATACGAATTATCCGGGATTACGTGGGGTATTGTATCATAGCCCTGTGTTCAAATCTTATAGTAAAGCCAGATTATACTTGAACAAAGGAAAGAATTTAAATACAATAAAGTTGATTGTAAGAATTTTTTATAGGTTTAAAAGCTTTATAGTAACACTGAAACAAAAAAGTGCTACCCCTATTTTGGAAGAGGCTAAGGGGAGGATGAGCTGTGAGTCAGACCTTTGAAAAGCTGAATACGCTGGTAACTCTTCTTTCAAGACAAACGGGAGCTCATATCAGCATCCATGATGTATCGGGTTTGTTGAACACGGAGGCCCTGTTCCTTGATTTTGCCCACCGGGTTCATTCCAAACCCTTTTGTGATGTGGCCAAAAGTACGGCCAGAGGCTACAGGCTTTGTATGAGCTGCAAAATGCACGCCAATGACCGCGCTGTGGTTCATCGTAAAAGCTTCAGCGGCTATTGCGCATATGGCCTGTATGAAATAGCCCGGCCTGTGGTGGTAGGCGACAAAACCCAATGCATCATTTATGTGGGCAACCTACTTTTTAACAGGGAGGAGGCTCTTCGCCGCCTGACAAAAGCCTGCCGGCTGACAGGAGTCAGTGACAAAGCCCTTTTGCCTCTCCTGGATGAGGCTGTGACCGTGAATAAAGCGAAAGATGGCAGCGACGAGGTTGGCGCAGACTTTATAAAGCTTTCGGAGATACTGGACAGCTATATCCGCCTTCTTTATCCCATAACAGGCACAAGGCCTCAAGGCGAAGCGTCTTGCCGTCATTGGGCAGTTTCCATATTTGAAAGCTATATTCGAACTCATTACATGCAGGATATTACGCTTAAAAATCTGTCGGGCTTGTACTATATAAATGAGAAATATATTGGAAGCCTGTTCAAAAAGCAGATTGGACTAACCTTTCATGAATATCTGAATGAGGTTCGATTGGTAAAGGCGGTGGACTTGCTTTTATCCACAGGAATGAGTGTTATACAAATAGCCCTTGCCTGCGGTTTTCGAAACGTAACCTATTTTAATCGCCTGTTTTTAAAGAAACACGGTGTTCCTCCCGTAAAGTACAGAAACCGACAGCATGCCAGGCCGGCGGAGGAGGAATATCCGGCGGTTAGGGACAAATAAATGCTTTCTAAAACGGAGGGAAAAATGCCGCTTCATAATTACGGTGTTCTTAAAGGAAAGGTAGAATCCGATATACGCGGTGAAGCCTGGGAGTCGTCACCCCACTACAGGGTGAAGGTGCAAGGCGGAGACCGGCTTTTCGATATCAGTATTAACATTAAATCCTATGAAAAGCCTTCTGAGGTGCTTTATCTTATAAGTGAAAGCATTCCTGTGAAGGGATTTTATGATGAACAAAGAAGCCAAAGCGTCTTGTCAGAGAGGAAATCGAAAACCGGAAGCCGAAAAGGCGGAAAGCTTCTTCGCGACAGCTTTTTAAAGGAGCAGTGGGTTAATCGCCTGATGGAGCTTCCCTGGGGCTTTACCCCTCAGGAAGAAGAGCATGGGGAGCTGGGGCTGGATTATATTCGAGGACGTCATTTTTCACCCTCCCGCATGCTTCCTCTTCCTCCTTCCCGGGGAGGATCCAATAATGATCTTAACGACAAGCTGCAGCAGATCATTGAGCGGTGCCGCAAACGAAACGGCACGCTTTATGCTTTTGGAGAATGCTATGGACAGGGTCTTCACAATGTTCATATGAACCAGGGAAACCACTCGCGATGGAGGCAGGATGACGGAGTATGGCAGGATGGAGGCCTTCTTATCCACTTTCCGGGCGAGGAGCGATGGACAGGGGTCTTTTTGGCCTTTCAGTCCCAAGCCTGGTGCACGGATAAAAACGGGCACGCTCTGGTGCCCGTTCAGGTTTGCAATCATCGTAATGTGGAGCAAAGACTGGAAAGAAAAAACAACTAATCAAAGGCGGGGTTATTTACCCGATAAATCGTCTTCCTGTCCATAAGAGGAAGCATCATCCCCTATCCCCAGAAGGATATTGACAGCCAGCTGGAGATGGGGTTTTTTTCGGTATTGTACAATTAGCTTTTTCTCCTGATCATTCAAATCCTCTTCCGACAAACGAACATCCAGAAGCTCACTTGGGGACACCTCAAGAATCTCACAAATTCGTGAGAGAATATCCACATCAGGGCGATTTATGCCCTTTTCCCAATTGGAGACCCTGCTGTTGCTGACCCCGATTCTTTTTGCAAACTCTTTCTGGCTTAGGTCTTTTTCCTCCCGATATTTTCGTAACCTAGGCCCGATTTCATATCCCACAACAATCACCTACACCCTAGATTATATATAGAATTACTAAAAAGTCAATGAAATATTCAAGAATTTCTGTAATATTGTATTGACAATCCAGAAATACGGATATAATATGTAACTATTCCAGAAATTCTTGAAAAGGAGATGGGGCAATGCGTGTTTACGAAAAAGTGCGGGCTTACATGGATGACAAAGGCTTTCAACAGGTAGCAGTTGCACAAAAAGCGAAGATTCCGATAGCTACCTTCAGCGCCATGATGAATGGCCGTAAGACGATGTATGTTGATGAATTAAGAGCTATTTGCCGTGCCATGGATGTCAGCCCTGAAACCTTCATTGAATTTA
>JAFADM010000089.1 GCA_023424865.1 Bacillota bacterium
GGGATAATTTCAAGCCAATGGCATTAAGCCTTTCCTGCGCAGCCGAGAACGTTAACCAGCTTGTTCTTAACAAGCTTCTTGATTTCGGAGCGAGCAGGTCCCAGGTACTTTCTGGGGTCGAATTCGCCGGGAGTTTCAGCAAACACCTTACGGATGGAAGCTGTCATTGCCAGACGAAGGTCGGAGTCAATGTTGATTTTGCAAACGGCCAAGGAAGCAGCCTTGCGAAGCATTTCCTCGGGAACGCCCTTAGCGCCGGGCATTTTGCCGCCGAACTGGTTAACCATATCCACATACTCAGGAATAACGGAGGATGCTCCGTGGAGTACGATGGGGTAACCGGGCATTCTTCTCTGGATTTCTTCCAGAATATCAAAGCGAAGCCTTGCTTCTCCGGTAAATTTGAACGCGCCGTGGCTGGTGCCGATAGCAATAGCCAGGGAGTCAACACCGGTGCGGCTTACGAATTCTTCAACCTCATCAGGTCTTGTAAAAGCGGCATCCTCTGCGGATACGTTAACAGCATCCTCAATACCGGCAAGTCTTCCCAGCTCGCCTTCAACGGTGATACCACGCTCGTGAGCGTAATCCACAACCTTTTTGGTAAGAGCGATATTGTCCTCGAAGGAATGGTGGGAACCATCGATCATAACGGAGGTAAATCCGCCGTCAATACAGGATTTGCAAAGCTCGAAGGTATCGCCGTGATCCAGGTGAACGGCAATGGGCAGATCCGTTTCAATAAGAGCCGCCTCGATAAGCTTCATAAGGTAGGTGTGATTGGCATATTTTCTTGCGCCGGAGGATACCTGCAGGATAAGGGGTGCGTTAACTTCCTTGGCAGCCTCGGTGATGCCCTGAACAATTTCCATGTTGTTTACGTTGAAAGCACCGATGGCATAACCGCCTTCATAAGCCTTCTTAAACATTTCCGTCGTATTTACGAGTGGCATTTTGTTCAACTCCTTTTCTCTTTTTCATAGCATTTACGCAATAAAACTCTATATTAAGAATTAATGCTGACAGACTTTATGGCCCTTCTCTTTGTGAATTAATATACAAACCGTTATCAAAATTATTTTATCAGAAACCCGTGACAGATCAAGAGTAAATTCGTCATCCTCTTAGAAGGGCAATTCATCTTCTGTCGCGGAAACCACCGTATAGCCCTGCTTTTCTTTGTACAGCACCTGGAAATAACGCTCGTCTTCTTCCCCGGCCTTAAAAAACAGCACTCCGGTTTTACGCACATCAATACGTATTCTGTCAAACACATCGGCTTGAAGTATTCCCACGATTTCCTCCACATAATCAAGGGGAGCATGGGTTGTTTTGGGTTCAATGACAATGGGAATTTCACCCTCTTTATCTGGGTGCAGCACCATTACGTGGACACAGCCCGGTTCAACAGGAACCTGGGTGGGATAGAGCAAATCACGCTCAAACATGATATTTTTCATAAGCACCTGCCCTTTTCTTGCGAGATCAGGGATATTGGTTGAATCTCCCTGATTAGTTTACCACCTGACTGCCATCGGGGCAAGTAAATTCAGGCCAACTTCAATAGGGAATGCCGATAGAATCCTATAACGAATCAAATAAAATAAATCTTCCATTTGACCCTGACCTCCCCCATGCTTTAACATTAGGCTATGGACAAGCATTTTCTTAAGGAAAACCGGATACACGGGGATATCCTTTTCCCCCTTGAAACTTACGGAATGAGCTATTGGGGCCCTAACAGCAATCTGGACTGCCATTGGCATGATGAAATGGAGCTGCTTTTAGTGACGGAGGGCCGTGCCGTTTTTCAAATTGAAACAACTTTTTATGAGGCGAATGCAGGACATGTCCTTTTTATAAACAGCGGCGAGCTCCATGCGGCCTATCCTGCCGACGACAAGCCCTGGAGCTTTCAAGCGGTAGTGTTTAACCCGGCCTTTTTAAAAAGTGAAAGCTACGATTCCGTTCGTATAAAATATCTGGATCCTATGGATAAGAAGCTTCTTTTACCACCCCGGCACATGAAGTACGGCTCTCTGTGGGAAAAAAACCTTGCCGCTTCTCTGAAAGAGCTCTTTTCGGTATATGAAGCAAAGCCTTCCTGCTATGAAATAAAGGTTAAGGGCCTCTTATTCCTTATGCTCTCCGAGCTTTTAGCCAACGGGACCCGGGGCCGACCTGACGACGGCACCTCCCGGCAAACTCAAAAAACCGAAAGAATTAAAAGGATACTCAGTCATATTCATGAGCACTATGGCAGGAAAATAACACTGGAAGAGCTTGCAAGCCAGGTTAACATGAGTGAAGGCCACTTTTGCCGTTTTTTTAAGGAAATGGTCAATAAAAGCCCCGTAGACTATATGAACTATTTCAGGGTTAACAAGGCGGCGGCCCTTCTTAAGGAAGACGAGCGGAAAATCATTGAAATTGCCATGGAGGTTGGTTTTGACAACACCAGCTACTTTATCAGCCTTTTCAAGCATTATATGGGCACCACCCCCACCGGCTACCGCAAAGGCAGCCGTCAGGAGCCTTAAAAGAACAGGCTTTTTACCTCTTCCTCCGTCATGTGGGTAAGGAGGCTTTCTCCCGGTGTAATTACCGCGTCCACCAGCTCCCGTTTCCGTTTCTGGAGCTCATAAATTTTCTCCTCTATGGTTCCTCGGGTAACCAGCTTGTAAACGCTTACCGGATTTTTCTGGCCGATACGGTAGGCCCGGTCCGTGGCCTGATCCTCCGCAGCCGGGTTCCACCAGGGATCCAGATGAATAACCGTATCCGCTCCGGTAAGATTAAGCCCTGTGCCTCCGGCCTTTAGGGATAACAGAAACAATTCCTTTTCTCCCTTGTTGAAGCTGTTGACCATTTCCATCCGAACGCCTGCTGGGGTACTGCCGTCCAGGTAATAGTAGGTGCAGCCCTTCTCCTCAAGAGCCTGGCGCACCAAATTCAGCATAGCCGTAAACTGAGAAAAGACCAGGATACGGTGCCCCGCGTCCAGAGCATTTTCCACCAGTTCAAGAAACAAATCCATCTTACCGCTGCCGCCGTCATAGTTTTCAATAAACAAGGCGGGATGACAGCAGATCTGCCTTAACCGGGTTAACAGCGCGAGAATTTCAATCCGGCTTCTTTCATACCCGTTGGGCATAATTTCTTTTTCAAGCCTTTCCCGGGCATCCTCGAGGAAAGCAGAGTAGACCGCCTCCTGTTTTTCGTCCATGGGGCACACAACCCGGCTCTCTGTTTTCTCCGGCAGCTCCTTGAGAACATCCTTTTTCATTCTTCTTAAGATGAAGGGCCTCACATGCCTGCTTAGATCCTTCAACGCCCCGTTATCCTGCTGCTTGACAATAGGTGCCTCGTAATACTGAACAAAACGGCCGTGGCTGTGAAGATAGCCCGGCATAAGAAAATCGAAAACCGACCAGAGCTCGGTGAGGGAGTTTTCGATGGGCGTTCCTGTAAGGGCAAAATAATTCCCCGCACCGATCCTTTTTACGGTTTGGGCGTTGAGGGTTGAGGGATTCTTTATATGCTGGGCTTCATCCAAAATAAGGCAGGAAAACCGGATGCCCTCGTAAAAATCAATATCGCGCTTGATAAGCGCATAGGAGGTAACCACCAGATCGGCTCCCTCCATTTCCTCCAGCTGCTTTTTTCTTTCTTTGGCGGCACCGGATATAACAGTTACCTTAAGGCCGTCGGTAAATTTTCGAACCTCCTCCTGCCAGTTATACACAAGGGAAGTAGGGGCAACAACCAGGGCGGGTGAAAAGGGCTGCGGGCCGGATTGCTTTTTATAAAGCAGGAACGCAATGACCTGAAGGGTTTTTCCCAGGCCCATGTCATCAGCCAATATGCCGCCGAAGCCATAGTCGGAAAGGCTGCAGAGCCAATGGAAGCCCACCTTCTGATAAGCCCGCAGAACCGAGTTGATGCTTTCAGGCACCGGATAGTCCAGTTCTCCGGGGCGGCTAATTCTCTTTACCATATGCTTGACGTCCCGGCTTTCCGAAAGAGTGAGGCTCTCATCCTCCCGGGCCAGACTGTCCAGATAAAAAGCCCGGTACCGGGGAATGCGGACAGAACCGAGGGCCAATGCATTTTCATCCAGATCCAGCCTGCCCATTAGGTTCTCCAGGCTTTCAAGATGACCGTCGTCCAGTGGCAGAAAGCCGCCCTTCTTTAACCTGTAATATTTCTTTTTCATCCGGTAGGCTGCAAGGAGGTTTTTAAGCTCACCAGGCATCAGCGCCTCATTTTCAAGCTCAAACTCCAAAAAGCTGCCGTCGGCTGCAAGGCCCACCCGGGTTTTGAAGCGGGCGTTTTTCTTCACTTTTAAGGCTTTGAAGTCCTCTGAGTAGAAAATATCGGCATAGGCCTGGAGAGTCGGCAGGCCTTCTCTTACAAATTCATAGATCTCATCTTCTCCGAAAAGCACATAGGCGTCCCCGCCCATTTCAAAGCCAAAGCCCCGGATAGTCTCAATAACCTTGCGCTCCATTGGCATATTTCTCACAAGAACCGGGCCGGCTTTTTCCTCCGGCAGGGCAGACACAAGGGGATTACAGTGGGTTTCGCCATAAATAAAATCCACCTGAAGCCTGATTCCCTCTTTATCTCCCTGAGCCTTATCCAAATGGAGTGAAATGGAAAGCGGCTCCCGTTTGTACTTATCCTTTAAGGCCTCATCCACAGTGAGCTCCGCAGCCTTTTCAAGAGCCGGCACTACTGTTGAATAAAGAAGCGATGCCGCTCCTTCCGGTATAAAAAGCTCTGAATCCCTACGCCCGGCAGCATACTGGATAAGTGGCTGAAGCAGTGCCGTTGTTTTCGGATCTACCTCATAGATGCTTCTGTCGCAGCAAAGGTAACGCCCCTCGTAATCCATTCGGAAAAGGGAACGGGCTTCCGGTCCGTAGGTAAGCTTAAAGCCCCCCTCGACACCGCTTAGGACAAGCTTTATGTTGGGTGCTTCCTTTTTGACCGCCACAGGGCCTACCCGAACCTGATTGAGGAAGAAAGGGAAAGCCTTGTCATGCTTTGACATAATTCCCAAAAAAGATTTGACAGCCCAATCCGTCAGGGTGATCTTCCTGTCCCAGCTTCCAAGGCTATCCTCACCCGATTCCATTCTGGTCAGGCGCCGGCTGTCGGCAAGAAGGCTCACAAGCAGGTCCGCAAGCTCCTGTGACAATGGATCCCAGCGGCTTCGGGCCGGATCATAGGTAAAATGCTTACCCAGTATATAAGGTTCGCTATTTATCATGGAACGAACGAAATGCACCATATTCTTAACTAAATACATTTTGTCTTCGCCCAGGCTGATTTCCAGCTCGTAAACCCCTTCGTTCCGATGATCCCGCCGGGCATAAAACAGCGGTTCCATACGAATAAGAGGCTTGTCCTCCACCCCTTGGGCAATCTCTTCCCGGCTCAGCCGCGAATAGGCATTAAAAAAGGTTCGGGTCCGGTCATCCATTCTGTAAGCCAGGGATTTTAACGACTCGCCCTGCTCGGCATGCGCCTCATCCTCTTTAAAAACGCCATCATCCCTATGATTAATTAGTGAAGCACGTTCCATAAAACTGAATATTTCCGGTTTTTCAGGTGCAGAAAGGCCGCCTGCGTTTTTTTTGAGAACCGACACAGGATTAAATACAGCCTTGGAGGAGGTGCGCGCGGCCTCCTTCCTTGAAGAAACAAGCAGGGCTATGGTCCTCACATAACCATAAAGGGTCTGCATGACAGCAACAATATGCCTGCACCCACGGTAATGCAGACGAAACTCATGGCAGGAGCAGCCATAGCCAATAAGCTCCCCTTCCGGTGAGAAGCGAAGAGCAGCAGCCTCCTGCCCTCTTTCCTCCTCCACGCTTCCAAGAACCTCAAGGGTATTCAAATTAATCTCAAGGTAGTCCACCGCTTTTTCAAAATAAAGCTTGCGGCCGGCCTCATAGCTGTCCGTGCTGTAGGACTCTTCTTTTATTATTTCTTCCGACAGCTTGATATTGTAAGCCTCGGTTTGGCTCATGCGTTAAATCCACTCCTGTTTATGGCTTTGGTTACAATCCTTTGGCCGCTTTGTCTTTGGGCGGAGGCCTTCAATGCTTCAAATTATGTCAAAATTCCAAAAAGAAGAACCGTTAGTATGGAGGCACCCATAACAAACAACACATGCACTCTCATAACAGAGAGGAGGACTGCGACACCGCCGGCTGCAAATCCTATCCATGGAGCGTCTTCTCTTACGGTAAGTATGCCTGGGATGATGAGGGCAGCTAATGCGGCATAAGGCACACATTTAAGCCAGCGTTCCATCCACGGCGGCAGCTTAATCCTCCCCACCATCACAGCAGGCAGGAGCCTTGGAATATAAGTGACTATGGCCATACCCAATATAATCCATAAAACCGGCATTTTTATACCACCTCATTATTTTCTGCAGGAAATGATGCTTCCGCTTCAATACTCTTCTTATCGCCGGACTCGTCTTCTGCATTAACAACGAGACCAACAGCACTGCCTCCAAGCGTTGCCAGTATAATGGCCCAGCCTCTGTCCATGACAAAGCTTAAGGCATAGCAGAGCAATGCTGCAGGTATAACAATGGCCAGAACCTTCAGGGATTTTCTCACCGAAGGCACTAAAAGCCCGATAAACATAGCATAAAGGGAGACGCCCATAGCTGAGGTAAGGGCTTCCGGGATAATATCGGCAAGGAGCCCACCGGCAAGGCTTCCCAGAACCCAGCTGGAATAAGCGGAGAGGAAAAGTCCTGCCAGAAAACCATCGGAGGTTTTTTTGTCCATGGATGCCACGGCAAAGGATTCATCGGTTATACCGAAGGCGAGAGCCGCTCTCATAAGGGAACCGACACCTTTCACCCTGCTCATAAGAGATAGGCTCATAATGATATGCCTCAGGTTAAGAACCAGAGTTGTAAGAATAATCCCGGGGCCGGATGCACCGGCAGCCAGCATATTAACTCCCATAAACTGGGATGCACCTGCATAGACCACAAGGGACATCAGCACCACATGAATAAGGGACAAGCCCGATTGCACCCCCAGCATGCCGTAAGCAATGGCAATGGGCACATAACCTATAATGACGGGCAGACCCGCTTTGGCTCCCCTTGCAAACTCGGCGGCAAAACCCGGATTTCCAGAAGCCTTTTTATCAGTAGCAGACATCCCTTTCACCCTTCCTCAAAAGAAAAACATAAGTTCTATTTTACTCGATCCCATCTTTATTTGCAAAAGGCAATTTAAGCTTCCTTCAACTCAAAAAAAACACAGGACCTGACGGATGATTTCCGCAGTCCTGCGTTTTTAATGTTAATCAGCCTATGAACAGGGCTTACACAGCCCCTTCCGTTTCAAGACGATTTTATCAGTCTTCGAATACCACAATGGCGTCCTTACGCTTAATGCGAAGAAGCAGGGTCTCTAAAATACGAAGATTGTGGTTCAGATCCTTAAGCTCCAGATAAGCTGTTGACAGATCCTGACCTACAACCAAATCCACATATTGAGGCTCTGTATTAAGAAGTACGGCTTTACCGCCACCCAAAGCGGTGGAGCGATACAAGTGGCCATCCAAAAGCTTTTCCAACCGTTCGCTTTCAAGCACTCCGG
>JAFADM010000009.1 GCA_023424865.1 Bacillota bacterium
TCCCATGAGCTTGTATAGCACAATGAGTGCGATCTGTCCTCCGTCCAGCGGATACATAGGCAGAAGATTAAAAACGCCTATGGCAAGGTTGGCATCGCATAAGGCTCCCAATTCTCCGTCATACCGCCACAAAACGGCTGCGATTAAAAAGTTGCCTGCCGGTCCGGAAAGAAAAAAAAGAGTCATCTTCTTGAAGCTTTTGAAATTCCCCTTCAGCCGGGCCTTCATACCCACTGCTGTCGGTCTTACATAGATAAGTGACATACCAAGAAGCCGTGCGCAAAGCGCATGGGCTCCCTCATGCAGAAGCACGGCAAGGATGGAGGCAATAATTATTGCAATCAGGGCGATCCCCCCAACCACTTGGAACACTCTGCAACAAGGTTCTGAAAGCCGTCAAGCAGGCTTTGAGGCTCAATATGGGTTTCCACCACCTGCTTCTTTACAAAAGCCAGTGCAGGGGCCATATCCGTGCGTTCCTGCATTAAAAGAATAATGCCAAGCAGTGCAAAGCAGGCCAGAGATTGTTTTATGATTTTAACAGCCAGGACATTTATCCGGTTGCTGTCACCTTCTCCTTCCCTGTCGGCATGGGCCTGACGGTATGTATGACCCGCAGTCCCCGCGCGGTAGGAGTCGCCTGAGGGCAATGGGCTTCGAAAGGCTTGAGTATGTCCTGCCGGATAGGCATTGGTCTTTTGCATCCGTCTGTATAACGCAGGATCAACCTTACGGAAGGTGGAAGGCTGGTAGCTGCGCAGCGCGGAGTCCTGCCCGGAATAGCTCTCCCTGAGATTATAATCATCTATTGGATTTTCTTCGCCAGTACTCCGGCTTTCTGTGCTCCGGTCCTCCGCATTTCTGCTACCCAGACTGGACCACAGGCCATCCTCGGTTGCTTCCGGCATAGCCGAATCGAAGGCATAGCTTTTACTGCTGCTTCGAACATCATTCTCCCCAATATCTGCATCTGCGGACATTGGCTCCTTGTCCTCACCGCCGCTTTTCTCGCCAGCCTCTTTGAATTCCTTTGATACAGGCACGATCCGTCGCCTCTGGATATAACTTTTATATTTATCGTAATTTGTTTCCGAAGAGCTCTCCATCCATTCCATCCCAAGTCCTCCTGACTTTTATCTCCCGTTACTGCACTGTTCAAAGCGGGCTATGCCCACAACCCAATGGATAAGAAACGCCGATGGAATAACCTGGTCTTATTGGCGCTCCTTAACTATCAGATACCAATCATGCATGTAAGGATTATTCACCTACCTGAATCCTATGCAAAAGAGGTGGTCGGTTATGATTAATCCTTTTAAAACCCTTAATACTATGTATGAAAGGTCATTCTCAGCACAACAAAAAAGAGCATAGTCACTATGCTCTTACTTTACATGGAAGGATTTTTAATTGTACGTCAAAATTGGCAAGCCTTACTTTTTCGTAACAAGCTCACGCCAGGCAAAATCGCCACGCTGGAGTCCGTTAATAAGAACCTCGGCCGTTGCCAGGTTGGTTGCAATAGGTATGTTGTTTTGATCGCACAAAGCCCATAGCTGGGTTAAATTACTGCTTTCCATTGATTCAGGATCGGCAAAGTAAATCACCAGATCCATCTCATTGTAAGCCACTCTCGCAATGATCTGCTGTTCTCCCAGCTCTCCGAAATCCAAGGTAAATACATTTAAGTCCGTCGACTCGGAAACGATTGCCCCTGTGCGTCCTGTAGCGTAAAGAGAATGCTTGCAGAGCACAAACTTGTAGGCTATGCAGAAAGCCTCCATCAACTCTTTTTTCCTGTCATGCGCTATGAGAGCAATGTTCATATGTTTCCTCTTATCTTCCCGCGTTTTTCATTCCCTTAATGGGAATATTGGCGACAAGGGCGGGAACTATTCTTTCGCCGTCATCACTGTTTGTTTTGGTTAATTGGATATCCAGGGACTGCTCATCAATATCCATGTAATTACTAATCACCTTAATAATTTCTGTCTTGACCATTTCCAGAAATTGGGGCGACACATTGGACCTATCATGAATAAGAACAAGCTTCAGCCTTTCCTTCGCAACATCCTTGGAGGTATTCTTTCTTCTGTCCAGCAGCTTGAATAAATCAATCATCCTGCACTCCTCCTTACGCGGGCTTAATTCCAAATAATTTTTTCATCTTGGAAAGAATACCCTCCGGAACATTAATGTCCATAAGAGGAATATCCTCGCCCATAACACGTCTTGTAATATTGCGGTAAGCCAATCCGGCCTGTGACTTTGGGTCATTCACCGCAGGTTCGCCCTTGTTAGTGGATATAATTATATTCTCGTCATCCGGCACCACGCCGATAAGGCTGATGGCCAGGATATCGATAATGTCGTCAATGGACATCATATCGCCCCTTTTCACCATGTCCGCCCGGACACGGTTGACAATAAGGCGCGGGTTTTTTATTTCATGAGCCTCCAACAGCCCGATAATTCTGTCCGCATCTCTTACAGCGGAGACTTCGGGAGTGGTAACCACAACAGCCTGATCCGCTCCTGCGATTGCATTTTTAAATCCTTGCTCAATGCCTGCGGGACAATCGATAAGGATATAATCATACTCTCGCTTCAGATCTTCACAAAGCTTAACCATCTGGGTGGGATTCACAGCTGATTTGTCCCGGGTTTGAGCGGCAGGCAAAAGATATAATCCTTCAAACCGCTTATCCTTTATGAGGGCTTGCTTTAATCGGCAATTACCTTCAATAACATCGACCAGATCGTAAACGATTCTGTTTTCGAGCCCCATAACCACATCCAAATTTCTAAGCCCGATATCCGTATCAATGAGAACAACCTTTTTACCCAGTAAAGAAAGGCCTGTTCCCAGATTTGCCGTTGTAGTCGTTTTGCCGACGCCACCCTTGCCGGATGTTACCACAATGACCTCACCCATATGTATCTTCCTCCGACTTGTCGATCTACTCTTGCGTATGTATTTTCAATTTACACCAAAATAAGAACAATATGACTTTTAACCAAATTCACATTAATCTTTAAGGGTTTAATTGGAATAGTGCTAAACATATACTGATAATATAACTTTTTTTAGGTTAAAAGTCAACGTACCGATTGTCCTAGGCTTTATCGACAACAATGCCATCCTCTTTAATTTCAGCTATTTCCGGATATTTGGAGGCAGCATCATCATCCTCAGGCATTCTGGCAATGGCCCCGGCAATTCTTATTTGAGTAGGCCGCAAATTTAAAGCATAAATAAAGGCGTCACGATTTCCGTCGGCTCCCGCATGAACCATACCTCGAAGAGTTCCGAGCACAACAACATTTCCCGCGGCTATAATTTCCCCTCCGGGATTAACATCGCCCACAACCACAACATTGCCCTCAAAATCGATTCGCATGCCGTTTCTAACAGTAGAGCGCACAAACTTGCAGCTTCCTTCGTCGATGCCGCCGAAAAAGGAACGCCGTGGTTGGGCCTGTGATACTGCCTGGGATGCTGCATTCGCAGCTTGTGTGCTGCGCTGAGCAATGGTGCGGGCACTTTCCTCCTCACGGGCAAATCCTTCAATAACCGCACCGCTTTTAGCATCCAGGATTTCCTTCACCTGAAGCTCCTCATTGCCGGACAGCTTCAAGCCCCTGTAGCTGACCCGTATTTTTGCCCCTTTAAAAAACCTGGCAGCCGCACTTACCTTGGACTCAACTTCCTCCAGCACCCGGCTTATACTGTAATCCTCGGGAATGACAATAATGAGCCCTTCCGAATTGCCTTTAAAAACAATGTTTTTTGCTTCCTGTTCCATAAACGGTTCGTCAATCCTTTTCTCTCTTTTGAATATTAGTACCCAAGAACCCATTCTACCAGATGATCTCTACTGCTTCCACCGTATCTTTGTCCACCTGGCTGTTTTTTTCATTAAGTCTAAAGTATTCAAGCAGAAATTCCCGGGCAATGGGAGCCGTATAGGAACCCCATACACCATGCTCCACAACCACCACAACGGCAATCTCAGGATCGTCCATAGGTGCGTAGCAAACGAAAAGACCATGGGATGAGGTGGTAGCTTCTCGGCCTGTCTCCGAGGTTCCGGTCTTACCTGCCACGGTAATATTATTTTTTGAAAAATCCTCAAAAACCTTGGAAGCGGTACCGTCGGTTTTGTTGGTAACAGCGGCCATACCCTTCTTAACAGCAGCAAACGAGGCTTGAGAAGCGGGTATATCCGTATAGGTGCCGGGGGCTTCGTAGGTAATTTCTCCGTTGCCGGATACAGCCATTTGTATGAGGTGCGGTGTATACTGCCTTCCGTTATTGGCAATGGCGCTGATATAGTTGGCAATCTGAATGGGTGTAAAGGAGTTATAAAGCTGTCCGATGGAGGCCATGGCGGTATTGGCAGGATACCAGTCCTCATTATAGTATTTTAGCTTGTATTCCTTTGAAGCCAGCGAACCTACGCTTTCCCCAATTTCAATGCTGGTGGGCTTGCCAAAGCCAAAAATCCTGGCCCACTCCGCTATCTTGTCAATGCCCGTCATGACGCCTACCTTGTAGAAATACATATTGCTGGAGGTTTCAAGGGCCCTTTCCAGATTAATATAGCCCTGATTTCCTTCCAGATTGGTAAAGGGATAATCACCGATAGTCTCTTTATAGGGTGCATTAATTTTCTGATTTGCGGTTATAACCCCGCTTTCCAACGCTGCCATAGCTACAAGGGGCTTATAGGTGGAGCCCGGAGGATAGGCGCTGTTGGTAGCCCGGTTCAGGCTGGGGGAGTTTTCATCCGCGAAAAGGGCATTTATGGCCTCAATATCGTTGTTAATAAAAATATTCGGATCAAAGGAAGGCGAGCTGGCCATGGCCAGCACTTCGCCTGTTTTTACTGATAGAGCCACCAGCGCCCCCGCATTGGCATCACCGAAATTTTTTCTTCCGTTGGCTCCAATTTTTTCAGTGGCAGCCCTGTCCCGAATATCCTTAATTCCATTTTCCAGTGCGTTAACCGCAACCTTCTGAAGCTCCATATCAATGGTTAAATAGAGGTCCTGTCCAGGCCTTGGCTCCTGTTCCACATAGGCCTGGGTGGTTTTTCCCGTTTCATCCACTTCCTTGAAGGTTTTTCCGGGGATTCCCCTTAAAAGCTCCTCAGCGGCGCTTTCAATACCTATCTTTCCTATGATGTCGTTAGCCAGATAAAGTACATTGTTTTTATCCTTGGCCAGCTCCTCGTTTTTGACTTTCAATTCCTCCGAGGAAATATTGGAAACATAGCCCAGAACATGGGCAAGGTAAGGTGCATTTTCGTAATATTCCCTGTAGGGCTTGACAAAGGTCGTAACACCCCTTAGTTCGCTCCCTCTTTCCTCCAGCTCCAGCATAACCTCTACGGATACATCGTCGGCTAAAAGCAGAGGCTGCTTTACGCTGGGCTGGCTCATAAGGATTTCATACCTAACCTGTAAAAGCTCCAGTGCCTCTTGCTCCGAGTAGGAGGAATCAATTTGGAAAACCTTTTCCCTAAGATATTTCAACGCCTGATCCGCCGTGATGATGTACTGCGCATCTTCCTTCACCATAACAAAGGTTTTAATAAAATCCGCCGGTTTTTCAGTCACAAAGCGTACGGGATCCAGACTGATAAAATTGGCAAGGCGGGTTTTAACGGTTTTACCATCCTTTTTAAGCACCTTAAGCATCTCGTTAAGCAGATGGTTTTTTTCTGCGTTAGTCATGCTGACATCCACATACTGGACACCATAGCCCATACGGCTACCCGCAAGGGGTACCCCGTTTCGATCATAAATATCGCCTCTTTGGGCATAAATGGTTCCGGTAGAGGCCATTCTCCGCACGGACTCCTCCCGTTTGGCCGAACCCTCAATAAGCTGCAGGCGAGCCAGGTTATATACAATGGCTACCGCAAGAGCCAGTATAAAGAGGGCCATGAAAATATATCTGTCGAGGCCTTCACGCTTCTTCTCTTTTTCGCTCATGATAACAACCTGTTCCTTTTTCTATCGATATTGTCGAGATTAGTATACAAATTTCGGAAGGGAATAAAAAACGGAAGTATCAGAAAACCGTTATAAACCGCTTCCGGAAGAATAACCGTTGTAAACAGATAGGGTACAAACCGGTATCCGCTGAACATAAAAACAATAAGTATAAAAAAGGTTTCTACTGCCAGAGTCGCGCACATGGAGAAAGTCATCATAACAAGAGGCCTTTCCCTGTAAAGCTTTTCGTTAACCATGGCAATGGGTATGGCGGCCAGCATGAATAAAAGACCGTACCAGCCTATGGTTTTTCCCATGAGCATATCCATGGTAAGGCCGAATAAAAGCCCCATCAGGGCGCTTTCACCAGGACTTCGAAGAAGTGCTACCGTAACGGTGAGAACCAAAAGAAGATTGGGCCTTACCGAAAAAAGCTCCATATATTCCAAAAGCGTACTCTGCAAGAAGGCGGCTACCCATACCATAACGACGGCAGCCAGCACCCGGTATTTCATGAAAAGTCCCTTTCCTTTCCGTCAGGGCTTTTTTTGAAGAACCACAACGTCCTCCAGCCGCTTAAAATCAACCAGGGGCTTTATAATAGCATAGGAATCGTACTGGCCTTCGTTTCGAACGACCTCCACCACTTTTCCGATAATAATGCCCTTTGGATAAATACCTCCCATGCCTGAGGTTTCCACCATATCTCCCGGCATTACATCCACATCGGGAGGAATGTAATCGGCACGGCAGAGGCCCTGGCTTCGGAGGGAAACATCACCGCGCACGACAACATAGTCCCTGGATTTGGATAAACGGGCGGTTACCGTACTGTCCATATCGATGATGGATACCACTCGTGAAGTCAAAAGTTCGGTTTTCGAGACCCTTCCTACAAGCCCGTAGGCCGTTATTACCGGAGAATCAACCGCAACACCGTCTTTAACACCCCGATTAATGGTGAACACCTCAAACCAGTTTCCCGGATCCTTAGCAATAATATTGCCCCCCAGGGAGTTATAGTCCTCATACTGATCCATAAAATTAAGCAAATCCTTCAGCTCCTGGTTTTCCTGTTCCAACTGTGCTATCTTAAGGTTTTGCTGTTCAAGCTCGCTTACCCGCCGGTTAAGCTCCTCGTTTTGGGTTTTGGTGTCCTGGATGTCCTTGAAATAGCCGAAAAGATCCTTTGCTTCTCCGCTTACCAGAGTGAAAAGGCGCTGAAAAGGAGCCGCAGGTACACTTATAATATTGCTGAGGATGTTGATGCCACTTCTTTCACCGTAAGAAACCGCCGCCAGTGTAAGCAGCAGCACGATGGCAACGCTAAGTATAAATAGCTTGTTTGTCAAAATCCTCCGCAATGCTCATACCCTCCTTAACCCTTTCTTCTGGATGAAAGAAGAACATTGCTGAGTACATCAATTTCTTCCAGGACCTTTCCTGTACCCAGTACCACACAGTCCAGCGCATGCTCGGCAACATAGGCATGAATGCCTGTTTCCTCGGTAATGAGCCTGTCCAGACCTCTTAACTGTCCGCCGCCGCCGGCAAGCATAATGCCTCTTTCCATAATATCGGAAGCCAGCTCCGGAGGTGTTTTTTCAAGTGTGTACTTTATGGAGTCCACTACAGCGTTGATGGGTTCTCTTAAAGCCTCCCGAATCTCCACTGATGAGATAATCATTTCCTTTGGAAGGCCTGTTACCAGATCCCGTCCGCTTACAGTATAGGTTTCTTCCTCCTCCAGGGGATAGGCCGTTCCGATTTTCAGCTTGATGGCCTCGGCGGTTCTTTCACCTATCATAAGGTTGTATTCCTTTTTAATATAGTGAATGATGGCATCGTCAAATTCATCTCCGGCAATACGAAGGGATCGGCTAACCACGATACCGCCCAGAGAAATAACCGCCACCTCGCTGGTGCCGCCCCCAATGTCCACAACCATGCTTCCGGAGGGCTCCTCTACGGGAAGGCCCGCACCAATGGCCGAAGCCATAGGCTCTTCAATTAAAAAGGCCTCTCTGGCACCGGCAGACATAGCCGAGTCCACAACAGCACGCTTCTCCACTTCCGTAACACCGGAGGGAACACAAATAATAATGCGGGGCTTAACCAAAGGGTTATTTCCCACTGCCTTGCGAATAAAATATTTCAGCATGCCCTGAGTGGTCTCAAAATCAGCGATAACGCCATCCTTTAAAGGGCGGATGGCTGTGATGTTGCCCGGAGTACGGCCTATCATCTGTTTGGCTTCAAGACCCACAGCAAGCACCTCTCCGGTATGATTGTTCACCGCAACCACGGATGGTTCTCTTAAAATAACACCTTTTCCTTTTAAATAAACGAGGGTATTTGCAGTACCCAGATCGATTCCAACTTCTTTTGAAAACAAGGCCATGATAATTCTCCTTCTCACGTATCGCTTTATCGGGATGCCATCGCAACCCTTTCGTCAGCTTTAGTATTATTCATTGGGCTAAGGTTCATCCAATCTTCGACGAATTGAATGAAAGTTTTCCTGGAAAAAGGGTGCAAACCTCTTTTTTTCAAGGTTTTGAGAGCCAGGACAAAGGAGTCATGCCCAAAGTTTGGAGCATGGTTGAAAGTTTGTACAGAGGAAGGCCCATTACATTAAAATAGCAGCCTTCAATTTCTTCCACCAAGAGGCTTCCAAAGCCTTGAATGCCATAGCTGCCCGCCTTGTCGAAGGGTTCTCCCGTTCCAATATATCTTTCGGCAAAATCAGGAGAGATCTCCCGTATTTTTACTCTGGTTCTTTCGGCCTGGGTCAGGACTTGTCCGCTTTTTCCGTGGGCCAGTGTAATGCCTGTGATAACCTCATGCCATCTTCCGCCGATTAAATTCAGCATTCGCAGGGCATCCTGTTTATCAGCAGGTTTTCCTAAGATGGAGCCGTCCACCACTACGGTCGTATCGGCAGCAAGTACGGTTTTAGGTACAGCACCTGTTTCCCAAAGCTTGTCCCTGACGGTTTCGGCTTTTATACGGGACATGTCCATAACATATTTCCCGGCGTCCTCATACCCCTTCACACTCTCATCGATGTCCGCGGGCAATACTTCATATTCTAATCCAACCAGGCTGAGAAGTTCCCGTCTTCTTGGGGAAGCGGACGCAAGAACAAGTTTTTCCATACATTGCACCTCATTAAAATTATACACGTAGTTCAGCCTCTATGGAATACATAAAAAAACTTAAGAAATCCTTAAGACAGGGCCTGCTAAAAGTGGACAATAAAATTTGTCACTTCTCTTTTGACGCTGAGAACAGTATAATATATACTAAAGTATGTCCATTTATTTAAAGTAAGGGATTTGCCATGAAAATTGAAAGAGTCAATGAGAACAAAATCAGAATATTTGTTTCTTATGATGACCTGGAAGAAAGGGATATCGATCTAGACGCCTTTAATTACAATGCGCCTGAAACCCAGGAGCTATTCTGGGATTTGATGGAACAGGCCGAGATAGAATTGGGCTTTGAGTCCCAGGAATCTCAGCTTTGCATTGAAGCCGTATCCGATGTTGAGCACGGCTTTGTTATTACCATCACCAAAATGGAAGAAGAAGGCGAGTTCGAGTCCATCCAGAAATTCATAAAAAACCGCTATCGGCGCAAGGATCTTTCCATCCGAAAAAAAACCGGCAAGATCTGCTCTACTATGCTCATTTACGCTCTTGAAAGCTTCGACGATCTCTGCGGACTCTGCCGCGTTTTAGACCCCGTCTTCAAGGGAAGCAGCAAGGTGTACCGGCTCAAGGATGCCTACTATCTGGTTCTTACCGGAGTTGAAGGCAACGTGGCCAAGCAGAACCAGTTCGAAAGCATCCTGAGCGAGTATGCAGATAAAATGCAGAACGTGGATTTTGTGGAAGGCTACCTTAATGAATACGCCCGGTGCCTTGTGTCCCAAAATGCGGTTTCCACCTTTTCAAACCTTGGATAACCTGATTAATCCAGACTTTTAAGTGTTTTTCTCAGGTATACCTCAAATTCGTTGCGCAAATCTTCACGTTTAAGCGCAAATTCAATTGTGGCTTCTAAAAAACCCATTTTATTGCCTACGTCATAACGTCTGCCAACAAAGTCATAGGCGTACATGGCCTCCTTGCGGGCCAGCTGGCACAG
>JAFADM010000155.1 GCA_023424865.1 Bacillota bacterium
TTATATGTGGAACCGTCGTGTTGCCAACCCTTTTTCAAAAGCAAATCCGGTTTATACAGCCCTGTACCTGAACGATAAGGGAGAAAAGCGGGGTTATATCCGTTATAAATTCACGAAGGAGGCCTTTTCCGTTCTCGAAATAGCCTATCTGAATATGGATGCCTTAAAAGGGCTTCTCCACTATATTTTTGTTCACGACAGCCAGTTTGACACCGTGTGTTTTGAGGATGTTCCCGTAGATTTCCCCTTAAGGCTTATGCTTCCCTGTCCCAGAGTGGAGCAATGGCTTAAGCCCGGTATGATGAGCCGGGTGGTGGATGTCAAAAGAGTGGTGTCGGAACGAACCTATAGCTGTGAGGGAACGGTGCGGGTTGAAATCAGCGATCCTCATTGCTCATGGAACAACGGCTGCTTCCTTTTCGAATTTGGCGGTGGACATTGTCAGGTTTCACCGGTGCAGGGCCCGGGGGATGCCGCTTTCTCAATACAACGCTTTTCTCAGATTTTTTGCGGCTTTCTCTCCCCTGCTGCCATGCTTTCCCTTGATTTGGAAGGATGTCGGATAAAGGATGAAAAAGTCCTTACCCTTCTTCAGGAGGCCTTTTCGTCTAAAACAACGTTTCTTGCCGACGCGTTTTAGTAAGAAGACTTATACATAACCAGCCAAGAGAAATCAGAAGCGAGGGGGCCTCATGCCCCTTCGCTTCTGATTTCTCCCGCTATCATGGAAAGCAGGTGCCTTCCTGTTTTAAAAACATAATCGGCATAGGACCTGTGCAATTCATAAGGAACTCTTCCGGAAACCACCTCCAAATTTAAATGTCCTTCATAGCCGATTTCCTTTAATACGGGCAGAAGCTCTGCCCAATTAACCGTGCACCCGCTGGTAAAGGGTACCGCATGATCGTCGTGCCTGCCATTATTGTCATGAATATGTACCCCCTTAAGCCGGCGCCCCACGGCCCGCAGGCATTCCCGCTGATCGTCGCCTATGAGGTTGGCATGGCCAAAATCCCAGCACACACCCACTCCCTCTCCCAGGGTATCGGCCAAATCGCAGATCTCTTCAACATTGGCGCAGTAGCGGTGGGTGGAGTGCAAATATTCCGGGATAAAAAGATTCTCAAGAGCTATGCCTACCCCTGCTCTTCGCGCCTGCTCCAAAAAGGGCTTAAGATATTCCAGGGTGCGCCTCTTGGATTCTTTGACGCTCAGTACCGCGTCCGGTGCGTTTCCCGGGTGAAAAACAGCCCATTTCACCCCCAGCAGGGAGGACGCTTCAATGGACCGGGAAAACATCTCCGCCTTAAACTCCAAATCCTCACAGCCCGGCGCTGCAAAGTTGTAAAAGGGCAGATGGGACTGGAGAATTTCCACGCCCAAGGCCAAGGCAGTCTCGTTAAGCGCCAGGATGTATTCCCTCCAGTTTTGCTCTTTTAAAAAGGTATCCTTTCCAATGGCTCCGCAAAAATTCATGTCTAAAACCTCAAAGCCGACCTCAGAAAGAAAGCGTACCGCTTCTATGGGAGTCCATCTTTCATGTCCCGGGCAAGCCGTATGGAAAACCGTATTTATGGATAGTTTCATTATTTAATTCACCTCTGATTAGTATGATTAGGTTGATTTTCAAGGTATGCTGTTTATTCAAAGCCTGTTTCATCCCTTTAAGGAGCCTATCATGACCCCTTTTACAAAGTAGCGCTGAACAAAGGGAAAAACAATCAGTATGGGTGCGGTAGCCACGATGATCAGTGCGTATTTGAGAAGATCCGACATGCCCTGAATAGCTATCTGAGTCTCCGGATCCACTACCGCAGCCCTGTCCACCTGACTCATAACCAGAATATCCCGAAGAAAAATTTGAAGGGGGAAAAGGCTCCGGCTGCTTAGATACAGGAAAGCATTGAAATAGGCATTCCAATGCCCTACCCCATAGTAAAGCGTTATAACGGCAAGAGTTGCCTGGGAAAGAGGAAGCACAACCGCAAAAAAGTACCGGGCATCGGAGCAGCCTTCAATTTGCGCCGCCTCGTACAGCTCCTCCGGAATACCCGTTTGCATATGTGTCCGCAGGATAATTAAGTTTGTAATGCCAATGGCTCCCGGAAGGATCATCGCTCCCGGGCTGTTCATTAAATGAAGGTCTTTTATTAATAAATAATTGGGAATCATTCCTCCGGAAAACAGCATGGTAAAGGTAAACAAAAAAGTAAACATACCCCTTCCAGGCAGGGTTTTCCGCGAGAGGGGATAGGCTGCCATCAGGGTCATGACGAGATTGATAAGCGTACCTGTAACCGTATAAAACAGCGTGTTCCTATAACCGATGTAGACATCCCTGTACTGGAAGACCGCCTTATAGCCCTCCAGGCTGAAATCCACCGGAAACAGCAGCACTCTACCGGCGGCGACAGCCTGAGGGGAGGAAAAGGATGCGGAGACAATATAAATTAAGGGATAGAGCACGACAATCAGAATAAAAAAAAGCAGGGTGCCTGTGATGCCGTAGTAAACCCGGTCTGTCACCGATGGCTTTATTCTTTTACCGGCTCCGTGCCGGTTCCTGGAATTGCCGCGCTTTAGTGTCCGAGCAGTCATTTTTTTCTCCTTATGCCTTACCACAGGCCGGTTCCGTTTATTTTCCGGGCAAAGGCGTTAACCATAACAATTAAAATGAGATTGATGACGGAATTAAACAGGCCAATGGCCGTTGAATAGGCATAGTCCATGGTACCTGCGGAGGCCAGGCCGATCTTGTAGACATAGGTGGAAATGAGCTCGCTGGCCGACAGGTTCAGATTGTTCTGCATGAGAAAGGCCTTTTCAAAGCCAACGCTCATAATATGCCCGCACCGCATGATGAGCATGACGGTGGCGGTGGGAAGGATGGAGGGCAGATCGATATGTATAACCCGCTTTAAAGAGCCCGCTCCGTCAATTTGAGCGGCTTCGTGCAAATCCGGGCTTACCGCCGTGAGCGCCGCCGTGTAAATAATGGAACTCCAGCCAAAGGTCTGCCACACCCCCGACCATACGTAAATATGAGGAAAAAGCCGGGGGTTTGCCAAAAGATCGGAGGGATAATTCCCTCCGTTAAAAAGTGCGTGGACCATGCCGTAAAGGCCTATACGGGGATTGAGAATTTGCAGAATCATCCCCACAAGAACAACTGTTGATATAAAGTGAGGCATGTAGGTGATGGTCTGTACCGTCTTTTTAAAGCGCTCTCTTTCAAAGCTGTTAAGGATCAGGGCAAAGGCAATGGGGATGGGAAAGCCCACTATCAGACTGTATAGGGAAATAGTAAGGGTGTTGCCCACAACCCTTATGAACTGGTAGGATTGGATGAATTTTATGAAATTGCCCAATCCAATCCATGGACTTCCCCAGATGCCGTCCCTTATGGGAAATTTCCGGAAGGCAAGCTGGATGCCTGCCATTGGGACATACTCAAATAGAAGAAGGTATAGAAGCGGAAGAAGTAAAAACAGATACAGCTGGCTATGCTTCATTACCCTCTTAACCAAATTCTGTTTCAGCATATGACGGCTCCTTTAATTTCTGCATGATGATTATTTATAGAGCCTGTCGTAGACCTTTTGAACAATTTCAAGAACCTTATCTGTGCCTATGGCCTCAAGCTGCTTTAAATAGGAATCCCAATCGGTGTCCAGGCTCATGCCTCCTGTTGCAAAGCTTGCAAGGGACTCCATAACATAAGCATCCAGAGTGATTAAGATCTCAGAGACAGCTTCGCTTTCCTCCGGGGTATAAATGAGCTTGGGAATAACTTCCTCGGGCTGTTTTCCGGTGTATAAAAGCTGGGCGTTTGCAATGGGTATATTGGCATCCAGAGGATCCCCTCCCCACACAACACCGGCAGAAATGGCGTAATGGCGGATATAGGGGCTTTGATTGTACCAGGGCTTGTTTTGCCGCTGGCCCCAGGGAGATACCTCCACCAGCGAGGGCTTGTAGCCCATAATATCATAAAGGCTCTTATCCCCTTCCTTGGGTTCCAGGTAATCCACACCCTTTTCTCCCCACCGGGTCATAATGGAAAATTCCTCGCTGGCAAGCAAATCCCCCAGCTTAAAGGCAGCCTCCGGATCCTTGCAGTTTTTAGTTATAACCATGGCTACGGATGCCACACCCGGAACATAGCTTGCATACTGGGTGCCGTTGCTTCCGATAAGCGGCGCAACACCCCTGTATTCCACTCTGCGGGGGTTATCCTTGGAAATACCGCTGGGCCCCATCTGGATAAAGCTGCCCATAATGGTTTCAGGGTTATTCATCATGGCATAGTAGGCGATGCTGTCCTGGGTGAAGGACAAAGGCGAGAGCAGATCCTCGGAAACCAGCTTGTACATGTAGCGAAGGCCCTCACGCCAGGCTTCCGTATTGTAGGCAAGCCCCACCTGTCCGTCAGTGACGGTAAAGAAATGCGAATCCCCCGCATAGACAAAGGGGTTCATAAGATACTCAATCCAGTATTTGCTCCCCGTATGGCCTATCAGCGGTATTTCATCCGGTTGCTTGTTGCCATTGGGATCCTGTGTTTTAAAGGCCTTCAAAACCTGATAGAATTCGTCGGGTGTTGTGGGATCCTTTAAGCCCAGCGCTTCCATCCATTTGGAATACATGTACAATTTTGCGGGATACTCATTGCTGATGGATTGATTCATTCTGGCCAAACCGTAGATTTCACCGTCAGGGGAAGTAATCATGGAACGGTAATCCACTCCGGTTCGCTCCATGGCATCAAAGGAATAAAAGGCAAGCTCCGGATCCGAATAGTACTTTGTAACCGGCACGATGGATCCTGACAGCGCATAATTGTAAACCGCGGAATCTGAAAAGGCCTCCATCACAATATCCGGCAATTCATCACCGCCTGCGGCCACCATTAGGTTGAGCTTGGTATGGAACTCCTTTTGAGGTAAGGTGACAAAGCTTAAATCAAAATTCCCCTTTTCCTCCAACAGCTTTGTCATGGTATTGGTTTCAAAATCCTCTACCGGTGTCAGTTCAGGAATTAAAATGCTTAAGGCAGCGGTTTCCTTTAAAATGGGAAACTGTCCCGGCTCGTTAAAACGGCTATTCTGTATAGGTGCTTGTGCCTGGGGTGTTTGCGAAGGGGATTCCTGGGGTGTTGCGCCTCCTTGCGCAGGCGTGTTTTTTGAACACCCTGTAAATGCCAGAGTAAGCGCAACTAATAAAATCACTTTCTTCATCGCTCGGTGCATTTCACTTGACCTCCAAAATAAAATTACAATGATTGCTGCAGCAAAGGGACACCTTTATAAAACAACATCGCCCGCCGGTTTTCAATTTGAAGAAAGGAAAAGAGCATGATATTTCAACGGAATGGCTGTATTTTGAATGTTGAAAATACCCGGCGGCACTGAAAATTCACCAGTTTACACAATGTTTACATCCCTTTAATCTCGCTGACTGGATCGCAGCCTTTCAACCAAATATAATTAATTTTCAGGAATGAAGTGAACGTATTGCACGGATACGGCGGAAATACGACACGAGGATTCAATAGTGATGAACAAAAAAGCAGTTATTCGGTTCTTTTTAAAATATCTCCTGTTCTTTTTATGTGTTTCGCTTTTAATAATTCCTTCTTACATAAAGTATTATAAGGTATGGAGGGATTATGAGCAATCCGTTGCCGCCGCCACGCTGGCAAGAGGGCTGGAAGCCATTGACAATCAGATTTACGCTCTCATTGAGCTCTCCCAAACCACCTATGCCGACAGCCGTTACCAGCTTTTATTCGGCCGTGACACCCCCATACCTGTTTCAGACTTCAGCAAGCTCCGTCAGGTTCAAAAAAACTTCACCAATATTCTGGGGATACAGCCCCTTGTATCCGATGCGGGCATCGTGTTTCGCAATGATACGGTTCTTACCCGTTACAGGAGCTTCTTTAATTCAAATTATTACGGTACTTTCTATACCTACAATAACAGCAGCTACGACACCTGGCAAAAAACTCTCTATACCCGCCCTTTAAAGGCCTTTCTTGCATCCGCTCCCGTCAGCTCCAGTGATTTTGGCAGCTATGACAGCATTACCTTTCTCTGCCCCTGGCCTTCCAATTTTACAGTCAATCCCCTGGGTATCTTTTACTCTACCCTGAAGCTCCAGGCTATTGTGGAGCTTCTGGTACCGGTGGAAATTGCAGAAAAGGGGTTTATACTGCTGTACGACTCCCAGGGTGAGCTGCTTATGAACCATAGGTACCGGACATCGGAGGGCTTTGAGACCATCCGTCTTCAAGGCTCCCTGTCCGGTATCCGCGCTGAAGTGGGAATTCCCGATTCACTCATCTCCCAGCGCCTGGCACCCGTTCGTCAATCCATTTTTCTATACTTTATGGCCATGGTGCTTTTAGGAATTCTTCTTGCCACCTTTTTTGCCTACAGAAGCGCCTATCCCATTCGAAGGCTAATCCGAACCATTACACGCTCTTCAAATGCCCCGCGGGCTGAGAATCGGGCCGTCAATGAATATGACTACATTGCCAATGCGTTAGCCGGCCTGGACAATACTGTTACCGCTTATGCCCGAACCCTGGAGGCCCAAAAGGACATTCTTCGTATCCATGCCTTTGACAATGCACTGACAAACGGATTATACAGTCAAAAGGCCTTTGATGTCTTTATGAAGCTGTTTCCCCATTTTCCGATGCATTACCGGCTGGCCTCCATAAGCTTTGCCTCTGAGGAGAGCTTCTTCGACAGGGCCTCCTCTTTTGAAACCGGGCTAAAGGAAGAAATAGAGGCTCGCCTCCCTGAAAGTGTGTATGTTCAGTCCCATGGGAACCATGTCCTCCTTCTTGTGCTTCCGGGCAAGCCTTCCTCCGCCACGGATGAGGCTGTTTGGATTTCAGCTCTCGAGGGATTTCAAAGGCATATTACGGACAGGTTCAATACGGATTTTCAAATCGCGTTAAGCCAGAGCTACGATAGCTTGAAAAGCCTGCCGGAAGCCCTGGTACAGCTTCGGAGCCTTATGAGGACAGCCGTCAGCCATCCGGGCGCCTTTACTGTGCTCCAAAGGAAGAGCGGTATCCCCGGCACAGCCTCCTATCCCCTTCTGGATTTAAACAGGATGCAGCAGGTATACACGGCCCTTCTGGCAGGAGACGGTGAAACCGTGGATTCCCTTCTCCATATGACCCTGGCCTCCATACAAGAGGCCGGTTATCTGGAAGAATCAGAGACGGAGCAGGTTTTCAAAAATTTCAGAAGCATTCTTTTGCAGGTAAAATCCGAAAGCCCTGATCCGTTGGAAACCGTTTTCATACCTTCCTATGACCCATCCCTGCACATTACCCCCTTGTTCGCATCCCTTGCCACGGCCTGTCAAGCCATCTGCACAAAAATTGGCGAGGAGAGGGAAAAGAGCAAGACGGCTTTTACGCACCTGGTTTGTCGTTTCATTCAGGAAAACATCGGCAGCCAGGAGCTGTATGCCAAAATGGTGGCCACCCGCTTTGGCATCTCGGAAACCACCCTGCAAAAAATCATACGCACCGCCAGCGGAAAAACTTTTTTTGATTATGTGGAAGATCTGCGGCTGGAAAAGGCTCATGGCCTGCTTACCGAATCGTCCATGATGATTAATGCCATTGCCGAAGCCTGTGGCTTTTCATCTTCAAATTCCTTTTACAAGGCCTTTAAACGAAGATATGGACAACCTCCGGGCACATTCCGGAAGGTGTTGGATAAGTCCTGAACGTTCAATTTATAGTAGGATTCCAGTAAAAAATTCTCCCCCTTGCTTGCTGCCGCACTTGCATTCGCCAGTATTTGGGTTATGATGGACTCATAGGAATCTATGGCTTTTAAGCCGAAACTTAAAATGGAAATTAACAATTTAAGGGAGGAAGAACATGAAACTTTCAATCAGCACCCTGGGGTGCCCGGACTGGTCATTCCAAACCATTCTTGAGAACGCTTCCCGCATGGGGTATGAAGGACTTGAGATCCGGGGAATTGAAAATGAGATGGATGTATCCAAAATACCCTATTTTAAGCCGGAGAACTGGCCGGAAACAGCTAGAAAGCTTAAAGAGCACGGCCTTCAAATTATGAATCTGGGAACCTCGGCTTCCTTTCATGACGAAGCTCGCTGGGAGGCAGCCCTTTCAGAAGCCAAAACCGCTATTGACGTAGCTCAGCAAATCGGGGTGCCCTACATACGCCTATTTGGGGATGCCCTGCCGGATCCTGAAAAGAGGGATGAAACCCTGCAGCGCATCGCCAAAGGCTGGACGGAAGTTTACAGGTACAGTGAGGGAACGGGTGTTACTCCCCTTGTGGAGGTTCACGGCCATTTTAACAATGTGGAAATCTTCAAGGAAATCTTCAAGTATTTTAATCACCCCAAATTCGCGGTGGTATGGGATATTGAGCATTCCTACAAGGTGTATGAAAGGGATTTTGTTGAGTTCTTCGGTTTTATACGCAAATACGTGCGCCATGTCCATATTAAGGATACGAAAAAGGTTGACGGCCAGTGGAAGCTTCAGAACATCGGTGAGGGAGAAATACCCATTCCCCTTCATGTAAGGCTTCTTGCCGCAACCAATTACGACGGCTTTTTGTCTTTGGAATGGGAAAAGAAATGGCATCCTGAGCTGGCCGACTGCAGTGAGGTTTTCCCCTGGTATGTGACCTACATGAAGAAGATTTTGTATTGACACGCATAGCAAACCGCATGCTTGAGGAACAGGCCCCTTTAAACACACAGCCCCGGTGCAATTACGCACCGGGGCCGTTTAGTTGGAAGCCATTTGCGTAAGCAAATCTGGCTAAAGGGAGGAGGGCAATGCCCCCGAACTTTTGATTAAACAAGAATCAGTCCTTAGACATAGGAGCAGCAGTAGTCCGACGTTTCATCCGCGGCTATCTTAAAGCTGCTGTTCTCAGGCACCTCAAAGGACTGTCCCTCTTTAAAGGTCTGCCAATTCTCATTACCCGGCAGCAGTACCTTAACTGTCCCTGCAAGTATCTCCATGATTTCCTTTTCCTTAGTACCAAATTCGTATTGGCCCGGATGAATAATCCCCAGTGTTTTTCTGGTTCCGTCCGCAAAAAGAACGGTACGGCTTGTTACTTTTCCATCAAAGTAGATATTCGCTTTTTTCACAATTGTAACATTTTCAAATTTACTCATTTCCTGCTCCTTCTTAAGCCAGCGCATTTACGAAAGCTCCAAA
>JAFADM010000167.1 GCA_023424865.1 Bacillota bacterium
AAAAATCGAAAAAGGTTAGGGTGGAGGAGGATGGCGAACAAACCAAAGCCATGAAAATTTTCCTTCCCATCCTGTATACCGTTTTAATAGTGGCCATTATCGGCGGCGTTTACTACTTTGTCCGTACCGTTCTGGACGGGGTATTCCCTGGCAGCGATAAGGACAGGGAAGTGACCGTAGGCAGTTATGTCGGCCGTGACATCAACGAAATTATTGAAGAGCTGAAGGCGGAAAACATCACGCCTTACGCCATATCCTATGACTTCAGCGAAAGCATACCTGAGGATACTGTCATGGAGCAGTCCCTGGAAGAGGGCACGGTTATTGTGTCGGGAGGCCTTACCACCCTTCAGCTGACTGTAAGCCAGGGACCGGATCTGGTGGTTATTCCTGCTGTTCGGAATGAGGATTTCAACAATATAAAATATAAGCTGCAGGACGAGTTAGGTCTTATTGTAGTGGAAAAATCAGAATTCAATGAGGAAGTGGCCAGCAACATGGCTATACGAACGGAGCCCGGGGAAGGGGAGGAAGTTAAGCGAAAATCCACTGTAACTCTCTACCGAAGCCTGGGACCTGAGAAAAAGCAGGTAGTGGTGCCAAGCCTTAAAAACTTAACTTATGAAAAGGCTCTTGAAAAGCTGATGTCCCTGAATCTGAAAATCGGTGAGGTCTTCCCCAAGGACCAGCAGGGCCACACGGGACTCATTATCGATCAGGCTCCCAAGGAAGGAGATCTGGTGGTTGAGGATACCGCTATAAATATCTATTTTGAGGAAGAAAACAGCGGCGAAGTGGGCGGTACTGTAACACCTACCCAAACGCCTTCACCCACGCCCTCCAACTGGACGGATACCTTCCGGGTAACCTTGCCTGAGGGCCACAACTACGGTGAAACCATTCATATTAAGGCGGTACTGGAAGACAAACGTTCCCAGACCACCCAGGTTCTGGTGGATGTGGATGTACCCATAGCTGAATTCCCCTATGCCATTGCCATACCCGTTCCTGCCGACGGCCGCATAGCCGTGAAGATTTATCTGGACGGTACGGAGCAATACTATAGGGAGTACTAATAAGCATCATGGATTCGTAATTCATAAAACCAGGATGCTGTGCAGCAGGTGCCTCAATTACGATAAATTACGAATAGCGGCTGACTAAGTTAACTAAGATGAGTAAGATGACTAAGATGACTAAGATGACTAAGATGACTATTTATAACTTACTTTATAACTGACTGTTTATTATTTAGTGTTAATAATTTACTGTTAATAATTTACTGTTTATACAGGTTGGCACTGCCGAAATGGAGGAGTGAGCTTGCCGGAGGGCATTATTATTAAGGGGATTGGTGGCTTTTACGAAGTAATGGACAGAGCTTCGGATACCTGGGAGCCGGAATGTATTTATACCTGCAAGGCAAGGGGCGTACACCGCAAGGAAAGCGAGCTGACGCCTCTTCCCGGCGACAGGGTGGTTTATCGGATTCTTGATAATAAGAAGCTGGTGGGCCATGTGGAAAAAATTCTTGAAAGAAAGAATGAATTCATAAGGCCTCCCGTAGCCAATATTGATCAATTGGTGGCTGTTGTGGCCGTAGCCAATCCCGATCCTGACCTGATGCTTGTGGACAAGCTTCTCATTACGGCGGCCTGTAAGGCCATTCGCCCTCTTTTGATAATCAACAAGGTGGATTTGGACAGCGAGGGTAAGGCCGAGGCTCTGAAAAGGGTTTATGAGGCAGCCGGAGTTACCGTTATTGTGTTGAGCAAATTCGATAAAAAAAGCCAGGAGCCCCTTCACAAGGAGCTGGCGGATTTGAATACCGCCTTTGCCGGTCAGTCCGGGGTGGGCAAATCCACACTCCTGAACAGTGTTCTTCATAGCCTGGGCCCAAAAGACGCTGTGGTGATGGAAACCGGAGAGGTAAGCGAAAAAATCAAGCGGGGCAAGCATACCACCCGACATGTCCAGCTTATACGCCTTAAAAACGGTGGCTTTGTGCTGGATACCCCGGGCTTCAGCTCCTACACCGTTTCAGATGTGGCCCACGACGAGCTTTACACTTACTATGGCGAGATGGAGGAGCTGGCTGAAAAATGCCGCTTCAAGGGCTGCAGCCATACGGAGGAGCCGGGCTGTGCCGTTAAGGACAAGCTCCTGGAGGGTAAAATAGACAGAGGGCGCTATGAGCGCTATGTTCAGCTTTATAAAGAGCTTAAGGATGCCTATGACAACAGATACAGGAGGTAGCCATGATTAAGGTCGCACCGTCCATTCTTTCATCCGATTTTTCCAGGCTGGCTGAGGAGATAGCCAAAGTTGAGAGGTCCGGCGCCGATTATGTGCATATTGATGTGATGGACGCTCATTTTGTTCCCAATCTCACCTTTGGCCCGCCTGTTATTAAAGCCATTCGTCCCTGCACTCAACTGCCCTTTGATGTACACCTTATGATTGACGGAGCCGAACAGCTTTTGCCTGTGTTTAAGGATGCGGGGGCCGATATTGTTACGGTTCACGCCGAAGCGGTAACACATCTGGATCGCATGCTGGAGGCCATAAAGCAGGCGGGACTGAAGGCTGGTGTTGCTTTGAACCCCGCAACCCATGAGAGTGTTGTCGATTATGTGCTGGAAAAGGTGGACATGCTGCTTGTTATGACGGTAAACCCCGGCTATGGCGGACAGGCCTTTATAAGCGGCATGACCCGAAAAATAGCCAATCTCCGGAACACTCTTGAAAAAAGGGGATTAAAAGCGGATATCCAGGTGGACGGAGGCATTAACGAAAAAACCGTACATACGGTTCTGGATGCCGGAGCCAATGTCATTGTGGCAGGATCCGCCTTCTTTTCAAGCCCGGATCCTGCAAGCTTTGTAAGCGCACTTAAAGGGGGCCGCTGAACCATGGCAGA
>JAFADM010000034.1 GCA_023424865.1 Bacillota bacterium
AATGGAAGGGATCAGGCGAGAGCCGCAAGGCTTTTCTAAAAAAAATAGCCCCCATTGAGGGTGTCTATGTCCCCAGCTTTTATCAGGTTTACTACTATGAGGACGGAACGGTCATGGATGTGCTGCCCATATCGGAAGATATTCCTGACCGGGTAAAGCGCCGTATCATCCGTGATCTGGACAAAGCCGATTTCCCAGACGACATCATTGTTCCCTATGTAGGAACTGTTCACGACCGGGTGATGCTGGAGCTTTTCCGGGGCTGCATCCGGGGCTGCCGTTTTTGCCAGGCGGGCTTCATTTACCGTCCTGTGAGGGAACGAAGCAAGGAAAAGCTTTTGGAGACAGCACGAAGCTCGGTGAGAAAAACCGGCTACGAAGAAATTTCCCTTGTCTCCTTAAGCACCAGTGACTATTCGGAGCTTCCCTCCCTTTGCGGTGAGCTGCTGGAATTTACCGAAGAGGAAAAAGTGAACCTTTCCCTGCCCTCCCTGCGTGTGGATAATTTCTCTCTAAGCCTCATGGAAAAAGTCTCCAAAATACGCAGGAGCGGTTTGACCTTTGCACCGGAAGCAGGTACCCAGCGCTTAAGAGATGTTATTAACAAGGGTGTCACTGAAGAGGACTTAATCGCATCTGTCAAGCTTGCCGTTTTAGGCGGCTGGACTTCGGTTAAGCTCTACTTTATGATGGGTCTGCCGACAGAAACCATGGAGGATGTGGAGGGAATAGGTGATCTGGGCTTTAAGCTTTTAGAGGCCTGTCGAACGCTGGGAAGCGATCACGCCAGCTCCCTTAAAATTACACTGAGCACCTCCTGCTTTGTGCCCAAGCCCTTTACTCCCTTTCAATGGGAGCCCATGGACGAGGTTGCGTCCCTTCTTGAAAAGCAGGAACGCCTACTGGATCGCATAAAAAAGCGGACAAGGCGCATTGAGTACAATTACCATAACGCAAAGGTAACCCTGGTAGAGGCGGTTCTGGCCCGGGGCGACAGACGCCTTGGAAAGGTCATTGCCTCTGCCTGGAAGCGAGGCTGCCGGTTTGACAGCTGGGATGAGCATTTCTCCTATCCCAAATGGATGGACGCTTTTAAGGAGTGTCAGCTGGACCCGGCCTTCTACGCCACACGCAAGAGAGAGTTCTCAGAGGTTTTACCCTGGGATCACATTGATATGGGCATCAGTAAGCAGTTTTTGCAAAAAGAATGTGAAAAGGCTTATGAGGGCGATCTCACACGCAATTGCGCGGCAGGATGTTCCAAATGCGGAGCCCAATACTACAAAGCAGGCATATGCATAAAAGACAGGCAGGGATGAGCCTATGGCAAGAGCATTACGAATTCGTTTTGAAAGAACGGAAAGTCTCAAATATATTGCCCATCTGGATACGCTGCGGGTGTTTGAGAGGGCTTTTAAACGCTCCGGAATCCCCATAGCCTGGTCACAGGGGTTTAATCCGCGCCAGAAGCTGGTTTTCGGTCTCCCCATGTCCATCGGCTTAACCAGCGAGGCGGAGTATGCCGATGTGGAGCTGGCTGGGGATGTGGATCCTGAGGCCTTTGTGGAGATTGTCAACAAAAGCCTCCCTGAAGGTATACAAATTCTGAATGCGGTGGAGCAAAAGATTAAGGGCAATATAATGAACCAAATTACCGCAGCCCGGTATGAAATTACCTTTGATACCGAAAAGGCCATGAATTTTTATGAAATTCAAAATTTTATTATGGATTTTATGGATAAAGAGTCCATACTTATGATGAAGAAAACCAAAAAGGGCTTTAAGCCTGCCAATATCCGCCCCATGATCTTTAATCTTTCCTCAAGAAAGACGGGAATTCAGACCTTCGTACTGGAAGCGTTTCTAAGCGCGGGGGCGGAAAACAATCTCAGAGCCGACCTTTTGATGGATGCCTTCCGGCAGGAAACAGGACTTAATATTCGGGTTATTACCATGCATCGAAAAGCCCTGTATGCCTCCAGCTGGAATGAGTGGAAGAGTCCTTTGGAGGTGGCTTTGGAAGGAATGGAAATGAATTATGGATAAAGATTTACTATTGGACGCAGGAAAGGATTTGCTGAGGCTGGCGCTACTAGAAAACGGGCGTCTGGCCGAGCTGCTGGTTGAAGCCAAAGGGCCGGAAACAGGCATTGCCGTTAAGCCCTCAGGTGAAGGAAAGCCCGGAAGTATTTTTCGGGGAAAGGTTATCCGGGTAGTTCAGGGAATGCAGGCGGCCTTTGTGGATATCGGCCTTCCCAAAAACGCATTTTTGCATGTTAAGGATATTATGCCCGTGGAGCTGGACAATGCTTCCGGAGATGATGAGGGAGACGACCGGGTAGAGGTGCGTGAGAAAACGCCGGACATTGAGGAGCTTTTGAGCCAGGGTCAGGAACTTACGGTTCAGATAATCAAAGAGCTTTCCGGAAACAAAGGCCCCAGAATTACCACCCGCGTTTCCTTAACCGGCAAGTACATGGTATTAATTCCTGGAAGCAACGGCATCGGCATTTCTAAGAAAATTACGGACGCCAAGGAACGAAAACGCCTTAAAAACCTGATAAAATCCCTGGATCCCGGCCAATCGGGAGTGATTGTCCGAACAGCGGCCCAGGATTTGACGGAGGGTCAGATTGAAGCCGATTTTCAAACTCTGATGAAAAGAAAAACGGATTTGGAAGAAGCGGAAAAGCGCGGAGCTGTGCCCCGCTGCCTGTACAGGGAACAGGATATTCTATACGAAGCCGTCAGAGAATATCTGACACCTGAAATCAACCGGTTTCTCATTAACGATGTTCAGGTCTACGAAGCCCTTCGGGCCATTGTGGCCGAAACAGCCCCTCATCTTTTGTCAAAGGTGCAGCTCTACTCGAAAAGCTATGAGCTTTTCTCCTTTTATTCTGTTGAAGGTGACATTGAAGAGGCTCTTTCCAGAAAGGTGCGTTTAAAAAGCGGTGCTTACCTTATTTTTGATCGTACGGAAGCCCTGACTGTGGTAGATGTGAACAGCGGCAAATACACCGGCCGTTACGATAAGGAAGAAACCGCCCTTAAAATCAATCTGGAAGCTGCAGCCGAGCTTGCACGGCAGCTACGTCTTCGCAACGTAGGGGGGATTGTAATCGCGGATTTTATTGATATGGAAAGTCCTGAAAACAAGGCTCTGGTACTCCAAAAGCTGAGAGACGAGGTGAAGGCCGACAAGGTGCAGACCGTTATTGTAGGCATTACCAGCCTTGGCCTTGTGGAGATGACCCGGAAAAAGGTACGCCTACCCCTTTATGATTCCATGCGCCAGGTGATGGGGCGAAATCCCCTTTATCCGGCAAATCAGGGGTAAATATAGCCTTCCACCGGCTGAGCAGGGGTGATTTTCGTCACTCTAACCTGAGGCTCCGGTGTGTCCATGAAGGTTCCCATAATAACCTCGCCTTCCACGGTCACCCATTCACCCTCGGTTAGCTCCGAAACGTTCTCATAAAGGCATATAAGCCCCACTGGGGTTAAGTCTGCGGAACAGCAGGCCATGGCCAGACGGGAAGGAACAAATTCCTTTTCGCCGAAAAGCTCCGGATCCTTTAAAACATAGCCTGTGAGGGTAATGGTATAGCCCTCATAGGCTGTTGTTTTTTTAAAGAGCTCCTCAATCCACAGATAAAACACATCGTCCTCCACAAGGATATGCTTCGCCTGCGCATCAAGTCCGGGCGGGGGCTTGGTGTCCAGTTTAACAAGGCCGCCGGACGTATTTCCGTCAGGCGTACTCCCTGCATCAGATCCGCCGGGGCTATTGTCCGGACCTAAGGTGCTGTCACCTGCCTGGGTGGCCGTAAATGCGCTTCCGCCGGAGTAGCCGGAAGCCAAATCAGCCGAGGCCAGGGCGGAGTGGGGAAGAAAAAGTAGTGAAAGAGGCAGCAGGAGAGTAAAAAGATGACTGGTTCGGACCCGGTACAAAGGCTTTGCTCTTCCAAAAAAGGAGGCCCCACCCCAAAGGGCTGTCACCAGTGCTGTGAAATAAAGATAAGGAGCCATTCTGGGCGTGACATAGGCAAGATACCGGCCGCTTGCCGTGATGTAAAACAGAGCTCCGGAAAAGGCAAAAAGACAAAGACTTTCGATAAAAAGCTGCAAATTGCGTATAGCACCTGTTTTTTGCATAAGCAAAACCTCCTTTCAGTAGGGCTTTTACCTGCCTCCGAATAAGTAGACCAGAATAAAGCAAATGGAGAAGGCCGTGATTGACAGCCGTGCTATAAAGCCTTTATTAAAGCCGGAGGACAGCATAAGCACATTTTTTATGTCCATCATGGGGCCCAAAACTAAAAAGCCCATGACTGCGGTTTGAGGAAAGGCTCCGGCAAAGCTTCTGGCCACCACGGCATCGGAGGACGAGCACAACGAAAGAACAAAGGCCATAACCATCATAAAGCCAAGAGCCAGGGCCAGCCCACTACCCTGCCGGGCTCCGGAGAAGATTCCCTTGGCAAAAATCTGAAAGAGCGCGGAAACAAAAATACCCGCCGCCAGGTATTTGCCGGTTTTAAAAAATTCAGAGCGGGAATGGCGCAGGTAAAGCGCAGCTTTTTGGCTCCAGCCCTTAAAATCCGAAGGATTCCCCATATAATCCAGACTATCCTCCGAAGCATCCTGCCCTAAAACCCCCGAGGAGGTATCCCGGGTTAAAACCGTCGTCTTTGGCGGGAAAAAGGCAAAGGACAGGCCGGTTAAAAGGGCGGTTAAAAGGCCCAGCCCCGCACGGCCCAATACAATGCTCCAATTGCCGTTAAAGGCATAATAGGTAGACCAGAGCACCACGGGATTGATTACCGGTGAAGCGGTTAAAAAGATGATGGCCGCAGGAAGAGGAATTCCTTTTTTAACAAGGCTTTTAAATACGGGAATGGAAGCGCAGTCGCATACGGGAAGGCAAAAGCCTGCCACCACCGCGGCCAGAATTCCGCCGCCGAGGGAACGGGGGAATTTACGCTGTATAAAACCCGCCGGGATAAAAAGGCTTATGGCCGAGGAGAGCAAAACGCCGATAACTAAAAAAGGCAAGGCACTGAGAATCATTCCCAGAAAAACATTCACCAGAGTATTAAAGGGAAGGTCCAGGGTGTCAAACACAATATTGGTTAAAAAATACAGGGCT
>JAFADM010000288.1 GCA_023424865.1 Bacillota bacterium
AAATGGAAATCATTTCTTCGATGCCCATGTTCTTGAGGTTCTGTACATAGGAATCCCATTCTGCGGAAATATCGCCTTCCAGAGTAAAGAAGCGGGCGCGCTGCTCTGTCATATAGGTGTTGATTTCACTGTTGAGGGTGGCATAGCGCTTGCTTTCTTCAGGAGTTAAGGTTATAGGAGGAATGAGGGTTTTTTGGCTGTCGCTTTCATCGTTCCACAAGGACAGCGCTTTTTTCTGCTGCTCGGTGGCATAATACTGAATGATGTAGTTGGGATCCTGAACAAAGGCGCCGGACATATTGCCCCTGCCCCAATGTGCCATGGCAACGGCCAGGCTTAAGCCATTGGGATTGTTCATAACTTCATCGGTGTAAATGGGCTTGCCGTCAACCAGGGTATAGGATTTTCCCTCTTCGCCGAAGTTAATGGCAACGTGTCCGCCTGCGCTGTAGCTGTAGTTCAGGAATTGAGCGGCGATATCCGGGTATTTGCAATCCGCCGTAATAACGGCAGAGGCTCTGGAGGTGGTGGCGTAATCGTAGGATGCGCCGCCGTACATAACGGTTTCGCCGTTATTTAAAACGGGGAAGTTTGCTGCTGCAAGGTCAAAATCCGCGCCGTAGGTTTCGGGAGCGGAAGCGGCTGTTGTCAGGAAGGTTCCCATATAGCCGCCGCCGGCGCCGTAGCATACCGCGCCTTCTCCGGTCATGATATAGGTTTCCAGAGTGGTTCTGTTGCTGGTGAGAATATCGGGATCCATAAGGCCGTTTTTAACCCATTCGTTCATTTTAAGCATCCAGTCCTTATAGCCCGTTTCCATAAAACCGTATTTTACCTTTCCGGTGGCGTCGTCCACATACATATCGGGACGGATTTTATAGGCGTTCATGGTGAAAGCCATGAGGTTGGCAATATTTTCGGAAACCATGGGCTTGGCGACGCCGGAGTCCTTAAGCTTTGTCAGGGCGTTCGTCCAGTCGTCCATGGTTACAGGTGTGCCCGTGACTCCCGCCTTGTTGAACAGGTCAACACGGTAGAGCGGGCCGGAGGTGCACTGGAGATACTTGTCTCCGCGAATAAAGGGGAAGCAGTAGTAGCTGCCGGAGTCATTTTTAACTTCCCGATCAACAATGGGGTTGTCCTGAAGGTATTGCCATAAATCGGCGGCCAATCCGTCGGATGCGATGTAGCCGTCAAGATTGATTAAGACGCCTTCATCCTCTGCGGCGGCAGGGCCACCGGCATAGCCGTTTGTCCATTCCCATTCAATAATATCCGGCAGATCTCTTCCCGCAATTAAAACAGCAAACTCTTCGACCTCGCTGCCTTGAGTCGGGTGAATAAACTCAACCTTAATACCGGTTTTTTCCTGCCAGATGCGTGCCCATTCGGTTTGGTTGCAGGATTGTGAATTTTTTGAAACGTTACTGGGAAGGGGGAGCCAATATCTTAAGGTGATACCGGAAGCATCTTTATCTGAAACGGGATAAGAGAGGTAGGAGCTTCTGGGAACCGTTAATTCGCCTGCCGCTTTATTAAGAGGTTCCAGAAGGGTCCACGGAGAATTGGAGCTTTCACTTGGCGTGGGGGTGGCAGAGGAGGTACCTGACGGGGAATTTTCCGGGGTTGGAGTAGTACCCACGGTTGATTTGGAGCATCCGCTAAGTGCCAAAGATGCCGTCACAAGGAAACTCAATAAACAGGTAAAGAGCTTTTTCGCTTTCATTGAAATCCTCCCTTTCGGTATTCGATTGTTTAAACTGCATATATCTGCAGTCCGTTTTACAAGGATGATTATATATTTTGCACGATATTGTTGAAAGGGACAATGCCAATTCGGTGTGGGACAAAAAATGATTCCTTGAAACATAGACTGCAAGCGGGATTGCGGTTTTCACTCCAAGACTGTCTTTTTACGTAATTTTTTTTGACCGTTGTCGGATTTTTTTTGTCCGTCGGTATTTACGGTCATTTTTAAGAGGATTAAATTTAAAGAGGAATGTCCGCACAGCGGAAATGAATTTCACGCCATTGCCCGGGCGTCGAATCCTCTGTTTGCTTAAAGAACCGGGTGAAGGTTTTTGTACTTCCAAAACCAACCTGTTCAGCTATTTCGTTAAGGCTGTCACTTGTTGTGAGCAGAAGCCTTTTGGCTTCACGAACACGTATTTCCGACAAAAGAGAGGCTATTTTGATTCCGGTGATATCCCGGAACATTCTCGACATTGCCACGGGAGGCATGCCAAAATGGCCTGCAATGGACATGACGGACAGATTGTGATCCCTATAATGCTCTTCAATGTAAAGCCGGATGCGGAAACAAAGCTCTTCCTGATCACTGCCGTTGCGCAAGGTCTGAAAGCACTCGCAGCTTTTATAAAGAATATCCTCAAAGACGCGTATCATGCTTTGCAAGTCACGGCATTCGGACAGGCGTTTGGCAGGCTTGTTCTGCTTAATAAAGTCCTGGCTGCCCTCCTCGCCGCTGAAGGTTTTCATGACTGTGCCTAAAAGGTCAAACATGAGACAGCGCATAATATCGTGGGATACAAATTTCTCTCTGTTAATATTGTTCTCAATGACCTTGTCAAAAATGGCTTTGGCTGCGCTGTAATTATTCAGCTGAATACTTCGCATAAAATCCTGCTCGACCTCATAGCTGTATTGATAGCTTGATCCTGAGAATTCGGAAATTTTACTGAAATAAACCGTGTTGTCCAGTCCATAAAGGCGCTTGGCTTCCAGGGCCTGCAAGGCCTCCTGGTAAGCGGCGGGCAATTTGCCCAAATCGTCATGGCAATTGCTTACCGCAACGGAAAATTCAATTTGATTGTTTTTCTCGATGAGATCCCTGCCACGTTGAATGACGGAATCCACAAGCAGCTCGTCGTTTTCGGCTGCGGGAAAATCCACGAGTAGTACCAGCGTTTCATCAACCTTTGTTTGGTTTAAATTCCATCCCCTGCTTTTAAGGACTTCGCTGTATACCTGGTACAGAACAAGCTGCGCATGATTGAGGCCCGCAGTTTCCGTTTCGTTGGGAAAGGCGTACCAGGCCTCTTCTTCCTCAATATCATCCACATAAAGGAGTATTACAAGGAAATGGGAGTTCAGGAAGCGTATGCCGTATACTTCCTCCAAATCGTCCTTGGATAAGCTCCGGGTACCGCCTGACAAAAAGCGGGAAAGATAAAGATTATGCAAAATCTTGTTCTGGCGTTCCAGGGTGTTATGTGCAATAGCGTATTGGTTTTTTACCTGGGCCACACCCTTTTTCACCAGAGCGATTTCATTTTCATTTTTAGAGTCCAGAGGCGTATCGCCTGGAGCAATTGTTTTCAATAAGTCCTTAATCGGTTTATAATTGTTCTGAACAAACATAATAATAAGAACCAGGCAAAACAGAATGGTGATAAAGAAAATGAAATTAAAAAGTATCTGAAAGCTTTGAATGTTCTCCAGATAAACGCTTTCAGGGGTTATAATATAGAGGTTGCACAAAGCCGCACCTTCCAGGTATTCCATATGAACATCTTTTCCATCCTCAAGAGTAAATTTTTTCTTACCCTTTTCAATGGCATTTAAAATATGCTGCTCATCCGCCTCGTCGGCGATAAGGCCCGAGGGATCAAATTTTACGGCTGTGGAGCTAAAAACCATATAAAGGGAGGAGTTTTGGAACTGGTATTCCTTTAGCAGGCTGTTCCAGTCGCTCTTGGTGAAGAAAATGAAAAGATTGATTTTTTCATTGCTCCGTTCATCCCCCTGTATGGTTCTGGCATAGGCGGTGCCCGCTTCATTGCCAAGGTTCAAATTGATTGCGCTGAAGTTGGTGTAGTTTCCCTTGAGCATGTCGCTCCACTTTTCAAAGTCAAGATCAAAGGTCTCATTCCTGTAAACCTTCCAGTAGGTTTCCAGCGTGTTCACCGAGTTGTTGGCAATAACCTTGTTATCACGTTCAAAATACAGCAATATTTGTGAATAGCGGTTGTTGAGCTTTAGATAGGTATTAAGATCCTCGTAAAGCAGATACTGCTTATAGGTAGTGGAGGAATAGGTGCTTGAACCGGATTTGTTAAGCGAGGTATAGCTGGGGTTGGTAAGAATCTCTTCTCTTAATTTCTCCATCATCATGACACAGTCATGAATTTGTTCGGCTGCCTGTTCCAATACAACCTTATTAATATCACTCTGCCTGTCTTCTATAATCGACTGACTTCGATAGAAGGTAGCCAGGGTACTGATGGCTGAAACAAGTACGATGCAGATATAAGAAAAGATCCACTTCCAGATAACGCTTTTTTTCCCTAATCCAATCATCTTGTTTATCTCCATTTACAATTATTCTATCAGACGCATTAAATGCAACCAAAGGATACGAATGAAGCAGGGCTTTAGATGCTTACAGAGAAGAGTTTGGGAAAAAATTACGGTATTTTTAACAAAAAATATATGTATATTGTAGCATGCTTAGTGCAAGTTGAAAAGTTCAGGATCCTGGAACTTTCATTCGTAAATTTCGTCAACGGCTTGTTCAGCTTCCCGATAACTGCTAAAATGCAAGTGACGACATGGGGCCAAACAACCTGCCTCATGAAAAAAGGGAGGAGACGGTCCCAAAATGAGGTTTTCTGTTTGTCTGGACGCATTATACAAGGGGAAGGATATTCTTGACAGCATAAGGGCTGTTAAAGCTTCAGGCCTTACCGCCATTGAGTTTTGGGGCTGGGAGAATAAGGATATGGAAGCCCTGAGCCGTGTTTGCCGGGAAGAAGGGCTGGCCGTTGCCGCCTTTTGCGCAAAGATGGGCAGTCTGGTACAGGGACTGGAAAAAGAAGCTTATCTTGCGGGGCTGAGAGCCTCGGTCAACGCGGCCCGCTCGGTGGGCTGCAAAACCCTCATCGGCCTCACGGGCAATGAGGCGGAGGGCTTAAGCCGGACCCGGCAGCATGAAAATCTGGTGGAAAGCCTGAAAAACTGCGCTCCCGTTCTGGAAGAAGCGGGAGTTCAGCTCGTTCTTGAGCCTCTGAATATTATTAAGGATCATAAGGGCTATTATCTGAGCCGTTCCGAGGAGGCCTTTGAAATTGTCGAAAAGGTGGGAAGCGCTCAGGTCAAAGTCCTTTTTGACATTTATCATCAGCAGATTACAGAGGGCAATCTCATAGCCAATATTACGGCGAATGTTGATAAGATTGGCCATTTCCATGCCGCAGGGAATCCCGGACGGCATGAACTGGATAATGGGGAAATCCATTACCCGTCAATCTTCAGGGCCATTGATGCTGCCGGCTACAAGGGCTTTATAGGCCTGGAATATTTTCCTCTTGAGGAGGTTTCCGAAGGACTTGCCAAGCTGGCGGAGCTTAGCCGCCGATAAAGTTTCACGGTATCATTTACAGCATGACTTTTTAAGTACGGGAAGGACAGGAAGCAAACGCCATGCATTACGGAAGAATTGTAGAAGCCCGGTTTATAAAAAGACCCAACCGATTTATTGCTCATTGCCTGGCAGATGGGGAAGAGGTGATTGCCCATGTCCGCAACACGGGGCGCTGCAGGGAGCTGCTGCTTCCCGGAGTGACTGTATACCTGGAGGCGGCGTCCAATCCTGAACGGAAAACCGCCTATTCCCTTATTGGAGTCATGAAGGGACAACGGCTTATCAATATGGACAGCTCGGCGCCCAACAAGGTGTTCCTTGAAGCATTGAAAACCGGCGCCGTGAGCCTTCCCGGCTGGGGAGGCTCGGTCAGGGAAGCCCTCATGATTAAGCCGGAAGCGGTATTCAGCAACTCCCGCTTTGACTTTTATCTGGAGGAAGCAGGGAAAAAAGCTTTTATAGAAGTAAAAGGCGTTACCCTGGAAAGGGAGGGGGCCGCTTATTTTCCCGACGCCCCCACCCAGAGGGGCATAAAGCATCTGGAGGAGCTTATGACCGCCCGCAGTGAGGGTTATGAGGCCTATGTGGTGTTTGTTGTACAGATGAAGGGGGTAGCCTTTGTTTCGCCTAACGACAGCACCCACCCTGCTTTTGGTGAGACCCTGAGAAAGGTCAGCCGAAACGGAGTGGGTGTATTGTGCTGGGACTGTCAGGTGGAGCCCGGAACCCTGCTTCTGGCAGACAGAGTTCCTGTGAAGCTGGAGTATTAGCGCCTTATAGCTGACAGGACCCGGAAAAAACAAGCTGTCTCATAGGCTCCTCGTATGTACTGAACTGCGGGCATCGCCTGCTTTAGATATTTTCAGTAAGAAAGGCAATGCCCTCCTCCGCCTTATCCAGCTCGTGGGTGCCGTCAAATTCCCTGTAACCGAACTTATGGCCAAGGCCCAAAGCTTCATAGCGGCGGCGTACCTTTTCCATTTCCTTACCCGCGTACTTAACGTCAAACAGCTCGTCGCGGGTACCCACCTCAATCCAGAGGGGCCGGGGGCAAACCAGTGAGGCAATTTCAGCATCCAAAAAGGTGTTGCCTGAATTGAACCAGGTCCAGTCAAACCAGTCATAGGCAAAACGGTTATTGAAAAAGCAGGAGGAAAGGCAGGCCTTGATTCTGGGCTCGCAGGCCGTGGTAAAGAGGGTGTAAAACCCACCGTAAGAAAGTCCGATCATTCCGATGCGCTCTTCGTCAATATCCTCTCTCTGAACCAGATAATCCAGAACTTTTCTTATTTTAAAGATTTCAACGGCAGCGATGGAGCTTCCCAGCTGCTTGAGCTTTACATCCATATGCTTTCTGTCAAAGGTGGGACCGAATTCCGGATTCCACAGCATAAGCTGGGGAGCGAAGACGGCAAAGCCTTTTCTTAAAACCCTCCGGGTCATATCGTTGTAATTGTCGGAACCGAAAAAGCCTGAGCAAAGCTCCGGCGTCCCCTGTCCTCCATGCTGGGCTATGACCAGGGGATGGGGGCCCTTTCCATGAGGAAGAAACAGAATTCCATAGGCAGACAGCCCTTCAGAAACCGGAATGACAAGGCGGTAGATGGAGCCAAGCTCATCGGTTGCCACATAATGGATCGCAGGCTCGTCCTTTAAAGGCTGCCCGACAGACTCTCCCGTAAGCGGGTAGCCGAGCATGCTTTCAAATTTTTGACGGTAAGGTACGATGCTTTGAGCATAGGCTTGCGGGCTGGACAGATCCGGCTTGAAAAAACACTCCCTCCTTTTGTCCGCCAGGTCTCGCTGAGCTTCTACATAACGCACAAGCTCTTCATACTGAGCCTCCCTCCAGGAATTTCCCCCGTCTCGTTTTTCACTGTATAAGCTATTTTCAGATGTTTTATCCATTGTGGATTCCTTTCCGGGCAGCGCTGCCCGAAGCTGTGTGCCCTTGAATGCAGTGGATGCTGCATTAGCGCCGGTTTTTCTTTTATTTTAGCTTCCCTGGCTATAAGGAGCAAGAGTAATTGAATATGCAATTAGTTGACTGTGTCAAATACTTGACCTATAATAGGCGTAAAGCCTGTCAAAGCGGGATAAACAGGGAGGGAAGACCACTGTGGAAGAAGAACTGACGGCACGGATAGGAGCTATTCGCCGGTTTAACCGGTTTTATACCAATGTGCTTGGCCTTTTGGACAGGTACATGCATAACAGCAGCTTTTCATTTTCTGAAATCCGTATCCTTTACGAAATCGGGCAGACCAGCGGGTGTACCGCAAAGGACCTTATCCGGGGCATAAAAATTGACCCCGGTTATTTAAGCCGTATTCTTTCGAGATTTGAAACCAAGGGTCTTCTTCACCGTACAAAATCCGGGGAGGATGGACGTCTTTACTATCTTTCCCTTACGGATAAAGGCAGGGAAAAGCTCGATGAGCTCAACGAGCACTCCAACTCCCAGTTGGCTCAAATGCTTAAAAACAGCACACCGGAGGAACAGGAGAAACTGGTGGAGGGAATGGCCTTTATTGAGGCGGTGCTCTCAGGCAATAAACGGCCTGAAGAAAAAATCGGCCTGCGTACCGGCCTGAGGCCGGGGGATGCAGGTGAAATTATCGCGCTCCACGGACGCCTGTACAGTGAAGAGCTGGGCTATAACCATGAATTTGAAGGCTATGTCTGCAAGACCTTATACTCCTTTTTTGAACGCTATAATCCCCAAAAGGATCAATTCTGGTTTGCGCAGGCCGGTGGAAAAATCGTTGGGACCATTGCCGTTGTGGCGCATTCAGATGAAAGGGCTCAGCTGCGCTGGTTTATTTTAGACCCTGCCATAAGAGGGCGGGGCCTTGGAAAGCTGTTACTTTCAAAAGCCCTGGATTATTGCCGTGAGAAGAAATTTACAACGGTGTTCCTGGATACGACGGAGGATCAGAAAACCGCTATTCTCATGTACACCCGAGCCGGCTTTAAAATAATGGAGGAAAAGAGCGGGGTTCTTTGGGGAAAAAGGCTTGTGGAACAGAGCTATGAACTAAAGCTTTAACCGGCAGTCTTTTGCGTAAGCAAATCGGCCTGGATAGGATGGGGTTCGATGCCCTGAGCTTTTGATTTAGTGGGCCATAGGGCACAATGATATTAAATAATGATATTAAATAAAGTTAATGCAATAAACGGAAAGGTGATTGAAATGAGTGAGAGTTATGTCTTTTATCAGGGTGAAATTGTAGAGGAGAAAAAGGTGAGCATCAGCATTCGGTGCAAGGCCTTTAATTACGGGTTGGGCTGCTTTGAGGGCATCAGGGCTTATTGGGATGAGGAGAAGCAGGAGCTGTACGGCTTTCGCCTGATGGAGCACTATGAAAGGCTTCTCCAGTCCTGTAAAACCCTTCACATGACCATCCCCTATACTCCGGAGGAGCTGTGCCGCCATACCGTGGAGCTTCTTAAAAAGAATCAGTTTAAGACCACCGTCTATATAAGGCCGGTTGTTTACAAGGGCTCTGAGGAAATTTATCCGACCCTCTTGGATGACGATAACCGTATACTCATTTACTGTCAGCCCATGGGCAAGTTTTCGGGCAAGGAATCCTTTCGGGCGGCCATTTCTTCCTGGCGGAGAATTGCCGATACCATGCTTCCTCCCAGAACCAAAGCCACGGCCGCGTATCTGAATTCGGGACTGGCTTCCCTTGAAGCACTGCAAAACGGGTTTGACGAGGCCATTTTTCTAACCGATGCAGGCTATGTCTGTGAAGGGCCTGGAGAAAACATCTTCATGGTAAAAAAAGGAAAGCTTATTACGCCTTCGCCATCCGATGACATTCTTGAGGGAATTACCCGGGATACGGTTATGACCCTGGCCAGAGAGGAATTGGGCATGGAAGTGATAGAAAGAAGCATTCGCCGCTCGGAGCTTTACAGTGCCGACGAGGTGTTTTTCAGCGGTACGGCCATGGAAGTGACGCCTGTTGTGGAAATTGACCGCAGGGCCATTGGAACAGGCAAGCCCGGTGAGATCTGTAAAAACATTAAGGATTTGTTTTTCGGTCTTACCACGGGAAATAACAAAAAATATGCCCATTTCTGCACTCCTGTTTATAAGGGTTAAGACAAAAGTATTGCTGGGTTTCATCTGGAGGGAAAGAGCTTGAACTACTTGATTATTGGCGCGGGGGGAATAGGCGGCTGTCTTGGTGCTTATATGGCTGCGGCAGGCCTGGATGTGGCCTTTGTTGCCAGAGGCGGACAGCAGAAGGCTTTAAGGGAAAAGGGGATTACCGTCCGGCTGCCGGCTGGAGAGCTTATTGAGTCGGGACCGGTTGAGGCTTTTGACAGCGATGAGGTGAAAAAGAAATACGATGTTATTCTGGTTTGCGTCAAGGGTTATTCTCTGGACAGCATCGTGCCTGCTATCCGCGCAGCCGCGCATGAAAAGTCGGTTGTGATACCCATTTTAAACGCCTTAAATGCAGGAGCCCGGCTTCGGGCCGCCTTAACCGGCTTATGCGTGCTGGGAGGGTGCGTGTATTTAAGTGCGTATGTCTCTGCTCCCGGTGAAATTATTCAGTGCAGCAGCATGGTTCGCATTGTGTTCGGTAAGGAGGAGGGGCTTCCTCCTCCACCGGGACTTCTTGAGGCTTTGTGTAAGGAGCTGGAAAGCGCAGGTATCGACGGCATTCATTCAAAATCGGTACGCAGGGATATATTCAAAAAGTTTGCCTTCACCTCCGCCTTTGTGGGGGTTGCCGCCCGTTATGACTTAAATGCCGGATCTCTCAGAGAAAATCAAAACTATCGCTCTCTTTATATTGAATTTCTGGCTGAGCTTGAAAAGATAGGAAGAGCTATGGGGATTGATCCGGGTTCGGATTTTATCGGGGAAAACCTGCGGATACTCCATACTCTTTTGCCCGAAACCACAGCGTCCATGCAAAAGGATATAAAAGCTGGCAAGCTCTCCGAGATGGACGAGCTTCTGTTTGATGTGGACCGGCTTGCCGTGGCTTTAAAGGTGGAAGCACCCCAATACCGACGTGCGGCTCAATATTTCCGGTCCCTTTAAAATGTCCGGACTTTTGTTGTCAACAGCGGCCTAAGCTTTTTAACTCGTTTTGCTCAAGGCCTGTTTTCACTCTTTGCACCTCATTTTAAAAAGAGATCCAGGGGCTGTTTCACTTTTTGCGAAACTTTGAAGAAAGTGAATATAGTCCTTTTTTTATGCCTCCATTACAATAAAGCATGTCGAAACCACACCATGAAACGCTCTGCAAGACAAAAGGAACGGTAATCCCTTACCGGACCCCAAGCAATTGAAAAGGAAGTGATAACCTTTGTCCGACATCACGGCAAAAAACAAACTACCAGTTACAGAAAAAAGAAAATTCACAAAGCTAAAGCGGTTTATGCCCCTGTACCTTATTTTTCTGCCTGTACTGATTTACTATGTGATCTTTGCATATGCACCCATGGGCGGAATTATCATCGCTTTTAAGGATTATACCTTCAGAGGAGGGATCTTCGGGAGCGACTGGGCAGGCTTTAAACACTTCGAACGTTTCTTAACCAACGGGGATTTCTGGCTTGTCCTTAAAAACACTGTGGTTTTGGCAGGATTGCGAATCCTTATAGGTTTTCCTGCACCCATTATCTTTGCCCTGATGCTGAACGAGCTTCGGTATACACGATTTAAAAGGGTTATTCAAACGATATCTTATCTGCCCCACTTTATATCATGGGTGGTGGTATACGGACTTATCTATAATTTCTTTTCCACCAGCGGCTTTATCAATAAGGCCATGGGACTGTTCGGAATCGATTCCGCAATAAACTTTCTGGGGCTGCCTCAGTATTTCAGACCCTTATTTGTAGGCAGCGCCATCTGGAAGGAAATGGGATGGGGAGCCATCGTTTATCTTGCAGCCCTGGCATCTGTTGACGCGGAGCTTTATGAAGCTGCCATGATTGACGGGGCAAACCGCCTCAAGCAGCTTTGGCATATTACACTTCCAGGTATACGGAATGTTATCAGCATTATGTTCGTACTGGCAATGGGCGGCCTCTTAAGCGTCAGCTTTGAGCAGGTACTTGTAATGATAAATCCGACGGTCTCCTCCGTAGCCGAAGTCATTGACTACTATATCTACCGAATGGGCTTGCTTCAAGCGAATAATTTCAGCTATGCCACAGCTGTAGGCCTGTTCCGTTCAATAATAGCCTTGATTCTGGTGCTTGTAACCAACTGGGGCGCACGTAAAATGGGTGAGGAGGGAGCCATATGGTAAAAATAAAGCAATCCGCACGCTTAAAACCGGGTGTGCCGGATATGGTTCTCGCAGTGGTTATGACCTTCATCGGAATTGCTACTCTGTACCCTATGCTGAACCTGTTGTTTATCTCACTTTCCAGCACGGCTGAGGTAGCTAAAAGAGGAAGCTTTATGTTTTATCCCATGGGCTTCAATTTTGACAGCTATACCTATGCCCTTAATTACTCGGGCTTGGACACTGCCTTTGTAAATACTATTTTCATAACGATTGTTGGCACATTAATAAATCTCATTCTCACTTCGGCAGGCGCTTATGTGCTTTCGGAGAAGGAATTGCCGGGAAGAAACTTTCTTATGTGGATTGTGCTTGTTACCATGTTCTTTGGAGGCGGACTTATTCCTTCCTATATGGTAAACCGGAGGCTCGGTCTTGTGGATTCACTCTGGGCGCTGATGCTGCCAGGCGCCATAAGTACCTTCAACCTCATTTTACAGCGAAATTTCTTTCAGAGTATCCCCTTGAGTCTTAAGGAAGCGGCGCGAATTGACGGGGCGTCGGAGCTACGGATTCTTATAAGAATTATGCTTCCCCTGTCCATGCCTATCATCGCAACCCTGGCGCTGTTTTATGGTGTAGGTCATTGGAATGAGTTCAGCAACGCGATAATTTATATAAATTCAACTCAAAAATACCCGCTGCAGGTGGTTATACGAAGTATGTACAACGTTGCCATCAGCGAGAGTGCGGGGGAATCCCTGGCTCCGCCGGTGCAGGGTGTACGCTGTGCCACAGTCATACTGGCAACCGTTCCCATCGTTATGGTTTATCCTTTCTTGCAGCGATTCTTTGTTAAAGGTGTTATGGTTGGTTCCCTAAAAGGTTAGAATATAATTATAAAAGGAGAATGATCTATGAAAGAAATGGTCGCAAAAAAGCTTAGAAAGCTTGCCCCCGCTTTCATGGCAATGCTGTTGTCGGCATCCATGATAGCCGGTTGCGGACAGAGCAGCCCGAATACCAATGCGCCTACGGTAACCCCTTCCGCTTCAACAGGGTCTTCGGCAACGCCGACGCCTGCTGCCGAGCCTGTAGCCCTGTCCATAATGCTTCCTGATCTGGGCCGTGTGCTGAAGACCGGTGCGGACAATCCTCCTCTTCAGGCCCTTGAAGCAGCAACCAATACCAAGCTGGAGCTAACCCTTGTACCTCAGGCTGAATATGGCAATAAAATCAATGTTATTGCCAGCTCAGGCGACTTTGCCGATATAGTACGGCTTAACGGCTTCACCTATCAGGATTATGTCAATCAGGGCCTGTTCCTTGAAATAGGTGATTTAATTGAGCAGTACGGCCCCAACCTGAAGGCCACTGTGAGCCAGAAGGCATGGGATTATACTCTTTTTGAGGGAGAGCGCTACTGCATTCCCTACGAAAATGTCCAGGGCAAATTTATAACCATACTTCGCCAGGACTGGCTCAATAATCTGGGGCTGTCCGTTCCTTCCACACTGGAAGAGTACAGAAATATTCTGGTTCAATTTACGAACAACGATCCCGACCAGAACGGCAAAAAGGACACCTATGGCCTTGGCCCCAATGCCGGCTGGAGCGACACCTATTTCTCGCCTGAATTTGACGTCATTCTCGGAGCCTTCGGCATTATGCAAAGCCAATCCTATGAAAAGGACGGCAAAGTCTACAATGCCATGATTTCCGATGAGTACCGTGCCGCAACGGAATATATCCGCGACCTGTGGAAGGACGGGCTCATTGATCCCGAAATGTTTACTGCAAAAGCAGATCAGGCCCGCGAAAATTTAACTCAGGGTAAATCCGGTACAACAACCGGCTGGTGGTCAACCGCACCTCAGACTCTGGTTAATCAAAACGGCATGGGAATGGATCAATGGGTACCTGTAGACGCAGCGCTTACCGGTCCCAGTGGCGCCAGCGGCTATCAAGCAAGCGGACTTATTAACGCAACAGTTCTTCTTTCCACCAACTGTGAAAACCCTGAGGCTGCAATATCCTTCCTGGATTACCTTGCAACGGATGAGGGATGGCTGTTAACCGGAAAAGGAATAGAAGGTGAATACTGGACAAAAAATACAGCAGTTGATTTTGGCGGAGCTTTGACCGAACTTGGTGAGAAAGCCTACTCCGACAAATGGCTGGATCCTCTTTCTCAGATGATCAGCCGCCAGGATCTTGTAGCTAAATGGGGTGCTAACGCAACAGACGAAACCACCGTTTACAACAACATATACATTAATGGCGCAGCAAATAAAAAGATGTACACCGATTTCTTCTACGGTGTTCCCGCATCTACTGAAAGCCAGACCTACGGCGCTGACCTTGCCAAATACCAGATTATCTCCTTTATTGAATTTGTTACCGGTGCCAAGGAGCTCAACGATGCCAACTGGAACACCTATGTGGACACCTGGAAGAATACCAAGAGCGGCCTGAAAATTATGGAGGCCAGTCTTAAAAATTACAATTCCCTTTACGGAACAAGCTTTACCCTCGGTTACTAATCCGGAGGAGCTGTCCGATTTACGGACTTGCGGCTCCTGTGGTATAGTACCTTATAGCAGATAAGCGTCAATAAAAACAAGTTATTTCATCGCCGCTTCTTTCAATTGGGTTGCGGGCAAGGCCCGCTTTAGTGAGTGTGCTGAATTAGCTTAAGTGCAAACAAATCATAAATCGGAACGGAAATCGGACTGTTGTCGCATCATGCGAAAGACAGCCCGATTTCCGGCGTGTTCCGGGATATCGGAAAGGACAGCGATCAGAGCTATGAGATGGATAAAGGGCATTCTGAAAACAACCCGCAGCGATCTGAGCGAGTATTTCTATTGGATCTTTCTCACCACATTTATTGTAATTTCCGTACTTGGAGGCGCGCTGTACTTCTATTTCTCAAATATTTTAAAGGAACAGGCTATTACGGAAAACAGCAATACGTTAACCCAGCTTAAAAACGCCCACGGTGCTGTTTTGGCAGAAATGGACAAATCTCTCAGCAGCATAGTAACCGATTCACTCATAAGCAGCTTTTACGACTATTACAATGAAAACGATATTGTCATGATGATGATTGCCCAGAGCAAGCTCAGCCAGGTTGTCAACCTTAACGAGTCTCTGGATTCCATTTGCGTGCTTTACAACAATTCAGGCCTTGTGCTGTCCAGTGATAAAGGAATAGTACAGCCAGGACGTTACTACGATCAGGAATTTCTGTCCCAGATCTCCGGAACCGTATCCAATCAGATTCTTTCCAGAGTAAAGCTGTCTGCATCTACGGGAAGCAGCGCCACGGTGCTGACTTTCGTTAACACGCTTCCCATTTATGTAACTTCAGGAAGGGCAAAGGCCCTGGTGGTCTTTAACCTGAAAGGGGAATCCCTGCAAAAAACACTGGATTCCATCACGACCTTTAATAACTCCAATATCCTGGTAACGGATTTTGAAGGTAGTGTCATAACCCAAAAGGCCTATGTTTCAGAAGAGGATCTGAATGCTGTTTTTGCGGGTATGGGCAGTCCTGAGGAAGAGGTATCCGACTGGTTTATCACCTCCTTTTCCGGCGAAAAACAGCTTATTTCCTATGTGAATTCCTCTAAATACCATTTAAGATATCTTTCTGTCACACCTTTTTCTGCCATTACGGAAAGCATACGCTTTCTTGGCATCATAACAATACTTTTCTGCGTTCTAATGATTATTTTGAGTCTGCTTGGCTCTCTTTTCCTTTCACGAAAGCTCTATTCCCCCATAAAATCCGCCCTTGCCCTGTTCAGTTCTCCGGCTTCCGGAAAGAGCGGGGAGGCCAGAAATGGCAGGGAGATCTCCGGAACCGCTCTGCTTCAAAGCAATATCAATCAGATGATACAAAAGAACAAGAGCCTGGAGGCCCTCTTTCAGGAATATGACAGCTTTCGCAAGAACCAGTTTCTGTTGAGCCTTATGGAAAACAGTGCCAATGATGAGAAGATTACCGAGCGACTTACGTACTATGGCGTGGATATTGAAATAGAGGGTAATTTCACAGTTTTCCTGGTTGCTATGGACAGGTACCGGGACATGGAGCGTGTGTACTCTGAAAAACAAATAACCATGTTGTCTCTTTATACTCAGGAAACACTGGCAGACAGGATCCTTTCGGAACACAAGGGCTTTTTCGTGGAAAAGGGACCAAACGAGATCCTGCTGGCCATAAGCTTTCCTGAAATCATGCCGGAGGAGGAGCTATACCGTTTATCCCGGCATATCGGGGGCGTGCTTCATGAAACGGTGAGCCGCAATATGAAGTTCACCTTTACCGTTGGCGTGGGACTTCCTGTAAAGGGCATAGAAAACCTGAGCAAAAGTTACGAGGAAGCGGTAATGGCGGTAAGCAGGCGTTTGCTTCTGGGCTATAACAACATCATTTTCTATGAGAATTTAGGGGCTGATACAGGCAACATGAAGGGATATCCCTTTTCTCTGGAACGAAAGCTTCTTGAAAGTATTCGATCCGGAGACAGAAGCCAGGTGATCAGGCTCATGAACGAATTTTCCGAGCAGATGCAGGGTGTTTCGGCCCTGGACATCGAATATGTACGGTATTACTTCCTGCAGCTTCTGGCCTCTTCCGTAAAATGCTTTTACGAGGTGGACAGGGGTTTTTCCATGGATTTGATGCACAAGGAGCTGTACGGGGCCATCCTGGGAGAGCCTACCATCCATCAGATTACATCCCGGTTTAAGGATTTGTATTTTGAATTTCTGGATTATATGGAGGTTCAGCGTTCGGAACGAAACGGGGATATGTCCAAGGCCGTGGCAAGCTATGTTGAGGACAATCTTAACACGGATCTGTCCCTGGAGATGCTGGGAGAAAAATTTGCCATCAGCGGCTATCAGCTCAGGAAAATTTTCAAGGAAGAATTTGGGATCGGTCCCAAGGAATACATCGATGGTCTTCGCATGAAAAAGGCGGCAGAGCTTCTTTCCACAACCTCCCTTAAGGTCAGCGACATCGCTGAGCGGGTGGGTTATGTGTCCCTTCAGTCCTTTATACGGGCCTTTAAAGCTTCAATAGGCAGTACCCCCGGCGAGTACCGGCAAAAATGCAGCATGGAGGGAAGAATAGAAAAGTGAAGAGCCGCAAATGACTTTAATATGAAAAACGGGGAGAGTGTGAACTCTCCCCGCGGTGGTGTTATAAAACCAAAATCCGGCCTTTGGCACGTGTCAGGCATAAACCCTACGCACTCAGCGCCTGAAACGTCAGGCCATGTCCCACTGGCTCCGTATTTGGAGAGCTTCTTGAAGGCTCGCAAGGTTAAAGCCCTCGGGTGCGTCGGCTTTTGAAACGGTGATAACCTTTTCGTCGCCGGGAAGAAGGTCAAAGTAATTATCACTGAAGACCACATTCCAGGCACCCGTCTCCAGAGCCAGGTATTTGGCTAAAACATCGGTGCCAAGCCTTAGAATAAGCTTATCCGGCGTTTCCCCGAAGCTCACCTTTATCTCCGGCTTTGCAAGGGTTAAGTGCTTGGGCTGGACAAAAAGCACCGTACTCTCAGAGATGACATCCCCGTCCTTTTTAAGGGCAAAGCTGAGGTAATGCTCTCTTAAGGAGGCTTTGTCCGTAAGGGTGTCGGCAAAATCCAGGTCCAAAGCTTTAACGGCGGAGAGCTTTTCAGCCGAAACAGGGGAGGAGCCTTCAGCCACCGTTTCACCGGTGGTTTTGGAAAGCTTCCAGCTCACTTCACCACAGAAAGCGCTTGGCGTTTCATTGGTAACATGGAGGGAAACCTTTGTGCCCTCTTCGCAGGCTGAGAGCAGCACGGGAGCGAAAAAGCGCTTTGCAAAATAGTGGAGGGCCTTCCAGCGTCCGAAGGAGTCGATGCTTGCCCAGGATGCCACAGGCCAGCAGTCGTTAAGCTGCCAGTAAATGGCTCCCATGCACCTGCCACGGTTGCGTCGCCAGTGCTCCACGCCGTATTTCATGGCCTCGGCCTGGAGAAGCTGGGAGGCATAGAGGAGGCTTTCAAAGTCCTTGGGGTATTTGAAGGTGGAAGCCAGATAAAACAGGATTTTACCGTTGGCCGAGCCGTTCTTCTGATGGTTTTCCATAACATGGGAGAAAATATTCCGATCCTCAGGAAGGGTAAAGCTCTTAATGGTTTCAATGCCTGGAAAGGACTGGAAACCAAACTCGGAAACAAAACGGAAAAAGAAGTTGCGATAGTCGGTAAAGGGCTTGTTCCCGTGCCACACCTGCCAATAGTGGACGTCTCCGCGGTTTTCATCGTTGGGATTGTCAAAATTTCCGCCGGAGGAAGGGGAGGAGGGCCAATAGAAGGTATTGGGATCGGTTTCCTTCATAATTCTTGGAATGATGAATTCAAACTGCTTGATGTAATCGCTGCGTAGCTTAGGGGGCTTTGGAAAGCCCCAGCTTACCCAGGCCTCTTCCATTTCGTTGTTTCCGCACCACAGGGCAAGGGAGGCATGATGGCGGATACGGCGTACATTATCCTCAATTTCCCGGGTAATATTTTCAGTAAAGGCTTCGGTCATGCTGTACACGCCGCAGGCGAAGAGATGATCCTGCCAGACCAAAAGGCCCAGCTCATCACATTTGTCATAAAAATAGTCGGGGGGATAATGGCCGCCGCCCCAAACCCGGACACAGTTGAAATTGGCGGCAACGCAATCCTTTAAAAGCCTTTCGGTCTTTAAAGGCGTGCAGCGGGCCAGGATATTGTCCTCCGGTATATAATCGGCTCCCATGGCAAAAACGGATAGGCCGTTGACCACAAACTCAAAGGACTCGCCCCAGGCATCAGGCTCTCTTCTTACAGTGATGGTGCGAAGGCCCAGCTTCATTTCCCTGTAATCTGCAATTTCACCTTTATTAAGAAGCTCTATACGTGCAGAGTAAAGGGGCTGGCTGCCAAAGCCGTTGGGCCACCAGAGGCTGGGATT
>JAFADM010000309.1 GCA_023424865.1 Bacillota bacterium
TAAAGCCTCAGAAGAAATTTTCTTACTTCAGATTTATTCATCAATTTACGCATCCATCGCTCCTATCAGGTTTCTGTATTATGGCGCATTTAAATGTTTATTTTTTATTATACTTCAAAACCTCTAAGCGGGCTATCATTATGAAGTGAATCTTCAATTTGCAAATTACCTTAATTGAGCGCTGAAGTAAGGTCTATACCCAGGCGGCATAGGTGAGCGCATATACGAATATTTAGAATGGCGCTACAGCGTCATATTGTCAAACGGGTTGGGAGCCTGGATTATCTTAGAAATGTAGATTTTGCCCTCCGTGTTGATATCGGCGTAAAAGACTTCTTCAAAATTCTGTATGCCTGCGCTTCCGAGCTGTTGATAAAGCCACTGTCTATCCACATTAAGCTGTGCAAGATTGCTGTCATGAACCGCGCCGTCCGTTATAAGGGGCACCGACAGGCCTTTCATGGATGGCTTCATATTCATGTCCGAAGGTGTAAGCGGGAGAAACTGGGATTTTTTCAGAAAGCTTATGCTCCCGCTACCCTCCAAAATAGCATACTCCACCTCATTCAGGTCAAAAACCCCTTTCTCTCTCAAAGCCATACGAACGTTTTCAACGGAATATTTGACTCTCTCCAGATTCTGCTTGATTAATTCACCCTTTTGAATAATGAGCGTTGGACCAAAGGTTATTTTTTTCGCAATCTTTTTATTATTTATCAGCAAGCAGCTTACAATATACTGCAAAGCCACCATGACAATCACTGCAAACAGCACGGGAAGATGAGGGATGTCCGGTTCTGAAATATCAGCTCCTACCACGCTTCCGATAACAATGATTGACAAAAAGTCATAGACAGGCAGCTCGCCTATTTTACGACGTCCGGTTTTCAAAATAAGAAGCAGCAGCAACGCCATTGCGGTAACAATGCGAACCGCAACGATCAAATAAACCATTCTATCTTCTCCTTGTCTCTTTTCTATCAGTAGTATGAGCCAATGGAGAAGGATTTATAAAGGCTTGCCGTTCTACATAATATCCTGCACTGTTCATGTCACGTTTTAAAACATAAGACAGCTTTGGCAAAATTACGCCATGAACTGGAACCAGGCTAAATCCAGATTGCATCCCGGCAGAAAATTAATGGACAGGGTGTTTTTACCTGCTATCTTTGTGCTCAGAGGAAAAACCCCATGGGTATAAGCCTCTGAACGGCTGACAGAAACCATAACCGTCTGCTTTTCCGTTTCGCCTGTAAAGGCAAGCTGCACGGCGTTCTTTTCAAGATGAGAGCGCCAGCACAGGGCAATGCGTGCCGCGCCGCCGCTTCCGAAGTCCATATTCTTATAGGTAAGGGAGACATTGTTCCCTATATTCTCCACCGTACTTCCAACTACGGTAAAGGAATCCCCATAGATGCCGTCATTTTCTGCAGCATCCAGTTTTTGAAATGCTTTCTCATACTTTTTAAAGCAGAAGCCCTTAATATGTACCTTTTTCCGGAAAACAAGGCACAGGTTAACAATCCCTTTTAACCTTCGCGGCAGCTTATAGGTCACCTCTTGATAGGTGTTCCAGATGGAGCCTTTATCATAGGGAAGAGTACCAATAAGCTGCCCTCCCCCCAGAGGCATGCCTTCCCATATTTCAAAGGCAAAGGGCTCCCTTTCGAGGGGGAAAAGGAGCAGGGTTATTTCATCGGAGCCATAATCGCCAAAATCCAGATCCTTAAAGCCCACATGACTCTCCCCTGTTCTAAGGGTTGCCACGCCTCTCTCATTTCCGTTGGTAAGCTCCACGTTGCTGTAATTATAAAGTCCTCCGGCAACGAAATGGTAAGGGTCCAGAAAGGGCTTCCCGAATCCTTCAATATCAAAGGAAATCAATGAGATAAAGGCCAAATGTTCTCTGCCGTTTCGTGGTGCGCAGCGAATGTAAACCTCTCCGTCACCCCTGGGTACAAGGGTGGCGCTCATGCTGTCCCCGTCAACAGTTAAGGTACCCAGCGGGCTGTCTATGCCGGCTGCATCTGACAAACGCCAGTAGAGATTCCGGTAGGTCGCATTAGGTGGGTAAATTTGGGCTTTAATGGTGTAATCCCTTACAGTCAGCTCAATTTTCCGTATAGGAATATCCTTATCATCCAGTACCGCCTCAATCCTGGGAGTCTTGCCTTCCTCACGCCGTACAACGGCTAAAAGCTTGCCGCTAAAGAGCCTGCGGTTATCGGACCTGTACTGATCATAATCCGTGGCATCCCCGTTATCCAAACCCAAAAGCACACCGTCACTTACCTTTACATGAACCCGGCAATTGGCGTTTTCAACCGCGTTGCCCTGGCGGTCCAGTGCCGTAATGGTCACAAAATCCAATTCACCGAAGGTTTCCCTGTCAAGCCGCAGGGAAACCGCATCTTCAAAGGAGGCTCTGACCGCTTCAGCCAGAATTCTTCCCTCCGGGTCGTATGCCACGGCACGGAGCCTGCCTGGCTTGTAGGGAACGCGGAAATCGGCGATATAGTAATCTCCCAGCTTCACCGTCCCCAAGCTTTCATCATCTAAAAAAAGCTCTATTCCGGGAGCGTTGGAGCACACCCGGACGTCAATGCTTTGGCCCGGAGAGAAATCCCAATAGGGAAAAATATGAATCATGGGTTCCTTTTCCCATTCAGTCCAGCCTGCCTGGAAAACATAATAGGAATCCTTAGGGAACCCTGCGGTGTCAACCTGGCCCAAGTAGGAGTTCTTTGTATGGTAGGGTGTGGGCTCCCCAATATAGTCCTGCCCTGCCCACACAAACTGCCCCAGTGAAAAGGGGATATCCCGGTCGGTGCGTATGCAGGCTTCCACACTTTTTGCGCCCCAGCTTGTGGAGCTGTTGCCCAGTGATGAGCATTGAAGATCATCGTCGGCCAGTATGGATTTACTTAGCGGAAAATGATAAATACCTCTGCTTTGTACGGTGGAGCAGGTCTCGCTTCCGTAAATAATCCAATCAGGGTGAGCGGCATGGTGGGCTTCATACAGAGACTCAGCATAGTTATAGCCCATGAGTTTAATAATATCGGCACACTTCTGGGTGTTTTCCCAGGGCATGTAATTGGAGCAAAGGGTTGCCGGCGCATGCCCTTTCGGGTCATGCATCTTTACAAGGTCCATAAGATACCGAAGGGTTTTGGCCCCCTCTTGTGCGTCGATATGGGTATCGTGAATTTCATTGCCCACACTCCACATAATAACGGAAGGATGATTTCTGTCTCTTCGGATCCAGGAGGCCGCATCCTTTTCAATCCAATCATCAAAGAAGCGGGCATAATCATAGGGGTTCTTGGCATTACGCCACATATCAAGGATTTCGGACACAACCAGAAAACCCATTTCATCTGCCAGCTCCATAAAAATCTTGGCCGGTGGATTATGGGATACGCGAAGAGCGTTAACACCCATGCCACGCATTAAAGTGAGCTGGCGCCGGATAGCATCAGGATGAGCGGCGGCTCCCAATAAGCCCAAATCATGGTGAAGGCACACGCCCTTAAGCTTTAAAGGACGTCCGTTTAAAAAGAAGCCTTTATCGGTTGTAAAGGATAGGGTACGAAAACCAAAGCGGGTATCCTCCGTATCCGTTACTTCCCCATCCACCAAAAGCTCGGAACGAAGGGTATAAAGACGGGGATTTTCCACATCCCAGGCTTCTATTTCACCCTGACTGTCTAAAAGGGTATGACGAACCTCATAGGCACGGCCGAGGGTTTCCACCTCGGCATCCACCTGGTAATGCCAGCCGTCGTCTCTCTTTTCCGTTGACAGATAAATGCCGTCAGAAACAAAATGGCAAGCATTTTTAACCTTAAGAAAGACATCCCTGTAAATGCCCGCTCCGGTGTACCAGCGGCCGCTGGGAGCCTTGTAATCCACCTTCAGAAGAAGGGTATTCCTGCCATCATTGTGAATATAATCGGTAATATCAAGCTCAAATGCCGTATAGCCGTATTTCCACTGCCCCGCTTCCCTGTCGTTTACAAAGAGGGTGCTGTCCATGTAGACCCCGTCAAAGCGCAGAAAAAGCCTTTGTCCTTCTTTAAGGAAGGCCGTATCCAGCTCCCTTTTATACCAGCCCAAACCGCTCTCATAAAGCCCGCGGGTATCCTTGATGAGCCAGTCATGGGGTAATTCCACTGGTACAAAAGCTTTAGGTTCGCCTTTCGCAAACTGCCAACCGTCATTGAAACGTATCATTTCATTATTCCCCTTTATGTACTGAAGCGCCTGCAACCCCTTGTGGACACAGGCAGCCCTGTTGTTTGTCAGGTGTTAAATCCGGCAATCTAGCGGTGTATCCATAGGATGCGGGTGCTTTGCAGACTCTTTAGAGTGGGGGTAAATCGGGAAAAGGTACCTTGAGGATACTGGGGTCCATGAGGAATGCTTATACATACAAAGCTTTATTGATACCTGTTATTTCTGCATTCATGGGTTCCATTGATTTCCTGGGTGATACTTATGTGATATGAGAAAAATTCTTTTGTCATTTTATTAAATACCAGGAGCCCTTTTCTGGATCATAATATACTTAAGTGGACAAAACAAGTAATAATTAACATGTCATTACCTCATTACCTCTTTTTTCTGGCTGCTCTGTTTTGATTGTGATATGCTTTTACTGAATCCTTTACAAAGAATGCTTTTGGAGGACAGGCATGAGAACCTTTTTTATGTCAACGGTACGTATCGGCTTTTCACAGTGGACCAGGGAGGATTTATCTCTGGCCGGACAGCTGTGGGGCGACCCGGAGGTGACACGTTACCTGTGTGCAAGCGGTAGCTTTACCGGCAATGAAATAAATGAACGGCTGATAAAGGAAATACATAATCAGAAGGAGTACGGTGTCCAGTACTGGCCCTTTTTTGCACTTAATGAGGGTCAGCTCATAGGATGCTGCGGCCTGCGGCCTTTTCAGGCTGAAGAAAAAATCTACGAGCTGGGCTTTCATCTTCGTAAAGAATTCTGGGGAAAAGGTTATGCTTCCGAAGCAGCGGACCGTGTGATCCGGTATTTTTTTGAGAATATTGAGGACTACAAGCTGATTGCAGGCCATCACCCTCACAATACCGCATCTCAAAAGCTTCTGACACGACTGGGCTTTGAATCCATAGGCGAACGCTTTTATGAACCCACCGGACTTTATCACCCTGCCTATGAAAGATCCGCCAAGGGCATAGGCACTTAAAGCTGCTCGTAACGGGCAGCCATGTTTCTGGCAATCTGCTTTACTTCCTCTGCCAGGGTTAGGGGCTCCAACACTTTAACCTTGTCGCCAAAGCTTAGGAGCCAGCTCAAGGTATAGCCCTTATTGGTATAGCCCACCTCCAGGCGCAGCAATCCTTCTTCTGTTTCGGTAAAGGAGCAAGGCCCATAGGTATCAATCAGCTGGTATTTGACACAAGGCTCAAAAAGGGCTACAAGCTTGAGATGATCCGTAAAGCGTCCGCTGAAATCCCGTTTTTCCGGGGGTATATCCCTGGGTATGAAGCCGGTCTCGGAAAGCTCCAGGTTCCAAAGCCTGGACAATTTAAAAAGCCGCCAGTCCTGGCGCTCCAGACAAAACCCGAACACATACCAGGCCGTCCACTGGAACGCAATAAAATAGGGCTCAATACGCCGCCGACTTTCCCCTTTTTCATAAAAGTAGCTGAAAGTGATTAGCCGTTCTTCCTGGATAGCTTTTTTTATCTGCTGGATTTTCTCGGTAAGGCTGCCTTTATAATGAGAAGCAAGATCTATTACCACGCTTTCCTTAAGGGAAACCACAGCATCCTTGCCAGGAGAAAGCTTTTCCAGCATCCTTTGCACCGCCGTATCTTTCGTTACAGTGCCAAGGCCCTTCATTGCAATAACAAGAGTGGAAAGCTCGTCCTGGGTGAGCACGCTTTTATCAAGCCGGTAGCCCTCCAAAATGGAGATGCCCCCATTTCCTCCCTGCCTTGTCACAATAGGTATACCGGCTTTGCAAAGAGCCTCGATATCCCGGCTGATGGTGCGTCGGCTGACTTCAAATTTTTCTGCCAGCACGGGTGCGCTTATCCGTTCGTTTTTAAGTAAGACAATAAGGATTCCCATGAGCCGATCCAGCTTCATACCCTGTTCCCCTTTTCACCCCGACATTGGTTTATTGTTTTATTTTATCACAGGAACAGGACATCTTTGCGTCATGTTTGTTTTGCGCGTTTCATTTTGTTGACAAAGCCGATTAGAGCCGCTAGTCTTGTAGTTAAGCTGCCTGCCGCAATATTAAAAAGGCTACAGCGATACAGGAGATCCTTTTCTGGCGGATTCCATCTCCGCCAGTGCCAGTTCCACCGAAAGCGCGGCGCTATCAGGAGTTACCACCGACAGGCTGCTTTCGTTTTGGATGCAGCGGATAAAGTCCCGCATTTCGGCAAGGTAGGCGTTCTCTCCGGCAAGCTCCGGAGTAAACGGCTCTCCGCCTTCCGGATAGGCCTTCAGCCCGTTCCTTGTCATCTCAAGGGTTCCCTTTTCGAAGCGGACCAGATAGGACGCATCAAAGGGAAAGCCCTGGGCCATGCTCCAGTCGCAGGCTGAGGATACAAGCCTTCCGTCATAGCTGTAGGTGGTAAGGATGGCATCGTAGCCCGATTTAACATGCAGGGCAACGGAGGAAACCGCCTTGGGCCTTCCAAAGGCCCACCGGATGAAGTCCACATCATGAACATGCATATCCAGGGCGGCACCGCCGCTTTTTGCCTCATCCATAAGCCAGTTTTTCCAGGACCAAAGGGGAGTTGAGCTGTAGCGCTTGAATTCAGCCCGCAATACCTGCCCCCAACGGGCATCCTCAATATAGGCCTTTAGCAGACGGTACTCGGGCCAATACCGGAGGCACTGGCCAATCATAAGAAGCTTGTTTCGCTCCCCGGCCCGCTCCGCCATAGCCCGGCATTGCTCCAGGGTGCGCGCCATGGGCTTTTCGGAGAATACATGACAGCCCTTGTCAAGGGCCATAAGCGCTATTTCACTGTGAATGTCCGTGGGAAGGGCGGTAATGACAAAATCCAGCTCCTCCCTGTCAAGCATTTCCCGGGCATCGTTGTAAAGCCGGTAGGCGCTTAAATCCACAGGCTCACTATCCTCCGCCACATTGAGCTTAACCTTTTCATAAAATCGGCTTTCCTCTACATCGCATAACGCGGTTAGCCTGATTTCAACGCCTTCCCGCTCCAGTTGCGCCGTATTTCGAAGGTGCACCTTTCCAAGGCCTCCCACACCAATTATTCCATATTTCAACACAGTCGTTTCCCTCCTTGTTTTATGCCTTTAAAATTTTGTCCATGGCCGCGGATGTCCGCCGAATGCCTTCCTCCGGAAAGCCTTTTAATACGCTTACCTCCGCCGTTATCCAACCGTCATAGCCTATGTCCTTTAGTGCCTCCATCACCTGAGGATAGTCCACATCACCGGATAAAAGATCCACAAAACCCTCCAGTGTTCCCACGCTTTTCTTGAAATCCTTTATATGCACTTTTTTAATTCGGCTGCCCAATATATGGATCCAGTGCTGGGGATAGCCTGTTAAGACCACATTGCCAACATCAAAATAAGCGCCTAACCAGGGAGAACCCGAGCCGGCTGCCTCATCAATGAATTGCTTCATCTCCAGAGGGGAGAGAAGAAATTTATTCCACACATTTTCAACGCCGATGCACACGCCCAGCTCCCCGGCAAAGGCGCCCAGCTCTTTCATGGCTGCCAGAGCCCTTTCATACGCCGTATCATAGGCAACCACCCCGGTACCGGGGATGAAATCCGCACCCACACAGCCTGGAACCACCAAAATGGTATCGCAGGACAGCCGTTTTGCCGCAAGAAGCTGTTTCTTTACAATGTCCTTTGCCTTTTCCCTAACGGACGGGTTATCGGAGGTAAGGGAATACGTCCAGTACAAGCCGCTGGCCACACTGTAAAGCTCAAGGCCATACCGGCAGGCAAGATCCCTGATTTTATCCAAATCTTCCTCCGTGGATTCAAGGCTCAGCTCTCCTTTTTCCGACAACGCTACCTCCACACCCTCAAAGCCGGCGTCCCGGGCCGATGCAAAAATTCTTTCCAAAGGCCAATCACCCGGAAAGGACCATACGCTAATCCCCTTTTTCATCATTGACTCAACCCTTTCTCCTTTTTGTTTTCCTTTTTTGAAGGAAAACCGGTTCCCTGCCCTCACAATTAAGAGCGGGCAGTTCCGATTATTCCCTGCTATTACCTGTCCGGCCCGCTATGCCTGACGATGGCTCTATGATATGATGAAGACAGACATCTGTCTTTGCTTTTTATTACTGGAAATTTAACAAATTGTCCACGGAGGTATGCCATGGGCTGGGAGTTAAAAACCTTTAAAAAGGAAATTGATATACTGGGGCTTCACACATTCTATTATTTCGAGCACCCCAAGCATTTCTATTTCCCCGGAGAGAGGCATGATTTCTGGGAGATGGTTTATGTGGACAGGGGTGAAATCGATGTTCTTGCCGAAACCACGGGCTACAGGCTTCAGCAGGGGGACGTCATTTTTCACAAGCCCATGGAGTTTCATACCCTGGCCTCCAATGACCGGGATCCTAATAATGTTCTGGTAGTGACCTTTTCAGCAAGGGGCGAGGCCGTGAACTACTTTGAGAACAAGCTTTTCACCCTGGACGCACGGCATAAAAAGCTCCTGGCTCTCATGCTGGATGAAGGACGCGACCTTTTCCCGGATCTGTCAGGCAAAAACGGCTCGGGCCCTCCTATGGGCCAGGCTCCTCTTTTCGGCTCCTCCCAGCTGCTGTTAAGCTACCTGGAGCAGTTTCTTATACTGCTTATAAGAAGCAACAGGCAGAGTGAAAGGAGCTCAAGAAAAAGCGGTATCGCCAAGAAGAATGTGGAGAATATTTTAGTGGAGCATATCCGTGAGTATCTTGAAAAGCATGTCTATGGCACCGTTAAGCTCACGGACCTGTGCCGGGGCTTTAATATGAGCAAATCCTA
>JAFADM010000073.1 GCA_023424865.1 Bacillota bacterium
ATAATCCGGTTCATTCATTCAATCTCTTTCATAATCCTGCCAATTCGTTCCACTATTTCCTCCTCGGCAACGGTTTGGAGCCTTCCGTTTTCTACGGTGGTAATACCGCCTGCAACCACCTTCTTTATTGCCGTGGGCTGCATGGAGTACACAATATTAGGAAGAATCTGTTCCTTTGAGGACGAGATGGGCTGCATGGAAAAATCGTTTACGCTTATGGCTGTAAAATCAGCCCTCATGCCCTCCTCAAGACGTCCCACAGGTAAATCCAGTATGCGGCCTCCGTTTTCCGTTCCCATGCGAAAGGCCTGCTGGTAATTAACGCACATGGCGTCACAGGTTTTTGCTTTCTGCAAAAGGGGGGCCATACGCATTTCTTCAAAGACACTGTTGCGGTTATTGCTGCAGGCGCCGTCGCTTCCCAGTCCAATGGTCACTCCCGCCCGTTCCATAGCCACGATATCCGTTATACCGTCGGCTAGAAACATGTTGCTGGAGGGGCAATAAGCCAGGCTTCCCTTTCTGGCGCCAAACAGCTCGATTTCCGAGGGCTTTAAGTAAACGCCGTGAACCATCACCATGGATTCGTCCACCACCCCCAGCTTATCAAGGGCTTCAATGGTGGTAAGGCCTCCGTGGGCCGCTTTGCATTCCTCCACCTCAAAGGGCTCTTCAGCCACATGAATGTGAAAGCGGGTACCAAGGTCTTTTGCCAGGCTGTGACCTGCCTGTATCATTTCCGGGGTCGCGGCATGAAGGCTGTGAGGTGCAGGCACAACCGAAACCTGGGGGTCTCCTTTTAAGGACAGGGCCAGCTGACGGGTATTTGAAACCGCCTGGCTTACCGTTTCCCGGTAGCCCACAGGGGCTCCCGGCCAATCGTAAAGCGTACGGGCCAGCACCAGGCGGATGCCGATATCCCTGGCCGCCCGGATAATCATTTCATCGCTTTCCAGGCCGAAATTATGAAGGTAAAAAAAGTCACACACCGTAGTAACGCCGCATTTCATCATTTCGCCAAAGGCAAAGAGGGCGCCTCCGTAGATATGCTCCCGGGTTAGCCTTGGGGAATAGCGGTAAAGTGCCTTATCACGCCACTCCAGAAAGGGCCGATCGCAGCAGAGGCCCCGAAGCAGGCTCTGAAAGCTGTGGTTGTGCACATTGACTGTCCCGGGCACAATGACCTCATCCTTAAGATACTCAATGGGAGCATGTGGATAGCTTTTAATGAGGGTATCCAGCGGTCCAGTCTTTTCAATAAGCCCTTTGGCGGCCACCAGGGCATAATTTTCTTCAAAAACCTCGTTGACATAAAGATATCGGGGTGCGTAAATGCGTGCATCTTTTTGCGGGGCATTAACTCGTATTTCTGTTTCCATAGGGTAAATTCGTGTTTCTATCTCCTTGGCATTCATTCAGTCCAGCTCCTTATCCAGTTTGAGAATTATTTGAAGCAGTGCGTCAGCCGCTTTCTTTACATCTTCCTCAGTGGTGTATTCCTCCGGACAATGGCTTTTCCCGTCCATGCTTCTTACAAACAGCATGCCGGTGGGGGCTATGGATTGAATATGGGCTGCGTCATGTCCTGCCATGCTAACCAGTGGCGGCATACCCTCACCCATTTCGGAAAGCACCTCACGGGTGGTCTTTAATATTCCCCGATCCAAAGCAACCGGAGGCTGATCCAGTATTACCTTTCTTTCAAGTGCAACGCCTCTATCCCTTTCAATTTCGGCGTGAGTCAGATGCAGACCCTCTAAAACCCTTTCCCTGCTTTCCTTTGCCACGCTCCGCAGCTCCAGGGTAAGCTCTGTCTCCCCGGGGATAATGTTGGCCGAATTAGGTGTGACCTTAACATACCCGATGGTTCCCGCCGTATTCCCGCCGTCCCCTTGGGATACTTCCTTTAAAAGGGACTCAAAGGCCAGACTGAATCGGCAGGCTGCCAGGTAGGCATCGTGCCGATCCGTCATCCGGGTGGTGCCCGCATGGTTGGCTTCTCCTTTAAAGCGAATGCTTTCCCGGTAGATGCCTGTAATTTGGGAAACGGCTGCAAGGGACAGGTTTTTATCCAGAAGCCGTCTCCCCTGCTCAATATGGAGCTCGACAAAGGCTGCCAGCGTGTTTTTATTCAGAACCAAATCCTCCCGGCTTAAATCGCCGCCCAGCACCAGAAGCTCTTCCTGAAGGCCTGTGCCGTCCAGGCTGTTTTTTAAAGCCAGCAGCTTATCCCTCGCCATTTTTCCCGTTACAGCCTTGCTGCCCAGGGTGGACACCTGATAGGGATTGGGCTCTTCTCCTGTAAAGGAAACAAGCTCTATGGGATGACGGGTTTGAATACCCTTTTCAATAAGGGTTTCCAAAACCTCTGTTGCAGCCAGTACTCCCAATGCGCCGTCAAATTTGCCGCCATTGGGAACGGTGTCATGGTGGGATCCGGTCACAATGGGAAGAAGGTCCTCACTTCCCTCCAAACGGATCCAGAGGTTGGCCCCTCCGTCCACACGGACATTCAGCCTAAGCTTTTCTTCCCAGTAAGCCTTAAGCCAGCCCCTGGCCTCTCTTTCCGCCTGGCTTCCCAGTGCCCGGTCGATGCCTCCGGCCTCATTCTTTCCTATTTGGGAAAGGGCGCTTAAATTGGCATTAAGACGCTGCCCATTCATTTTTGGCCTCACTTTTTCCTTAGCCTTTTCCTTAATAGGGCCTTCCTTAAATTCCGATTTATCCATACCTGCTTCCTCCACTTCATCTTGTTAAAGTGCAAAAGAAAAAGAGTGCCGCAAAACGCTTTTACGTTTTACGGCACTCCCTGTATTCCTGTTTATCATTATGAGGGGGTATGCCCCTCGGCGGCTCGGGTCCGCCTGACTCGCATAACTTCCCTTTAAGGATGCCAGCGAGGGGTATGTTCCCTTTCATATATCCTGCTTTCTGTTTGTGGTTTTATTAACAAGCTTCAACAAAACAAACCTTTTTACTATTATAAAACTAAAAGCTTGTATTAATAAAGAAGTTTTTTCTTATATTCCTCAAATTCTCTTAAATGCACTTTTTCAACCCTTCCCAGAGTTTCGATTTCTCCCTTTATAGAGCAAAACGGAAGGGGAATAACGTATTTGTCCCATCTCCGGTTAATTCGGAGAATACGTTTATAGGTGAAGCGAATGTAAAGTAATTCCTTCTCAGCCTCCGATGCAAGGAGGAAAAGAAGCTTTTTGGGCTCATGCAAGGGGCCCACCGGACCATCCAGAGCCGTCGCCAGAATACTGCCGCCGCTGCGGCTCTCCTCCTTCAATTCCTTAAAAAAGGGCTTTATTTTTAACCCGTCAGGAAGACGCAGGGTTGTAGCTCCAAAGCTTTCAATGATTTGCTCAATGACATCGCCCCGGGTGTCCGCCGTAACAATGACCTTTACATTTTTAAAGCCCCTGGCCAGCGTCATCAGCACCAGCTGCATGCTCACGCTGTCACCGTGCCAATAACCAAAAACACAATTAGGACTTATTTTTTCAGTTCCATGAACCTCCACTTTTCCGGTCTTTGCAACAAATTTCAGATAGTTAAGAAATATTTTTCCAATCATAGTGTGATTTTTTGAAGGAGTCGTCTTTTTTTGTTTCATGAATCTTTTCCATCCCTTGTAAAAATAGAACGTATTGATAGCTGCGCAGGGCATGGGTAGCTATGGTGTCCGACAAATACTGCCGGGCTTTTTTAAGCGCCTGGAGGCGCATTTTTTCGTAAATTCCCTTATTTGAAACAGCCTGCTCTATCCTTTGCTCCCACAGCTCAGGATCCTTATCCGTAACATAGCCGTTGACACCGTCTTCAACCACATCCGAAACACCACTGGCGGTAACGGCTACCACAGGAAGCCCTGACGCCATGGCTTCTAAAAGAACAATGCCCTGGGTTTCGGATTCCGAGGCAAATACAAAAAGATCTGTGGCATGATAATAATCCGCTATATCATCATGAGGAATTCTTCCTAAAAAGACGATATTCCCCGCCAGCCCCAATTCTTCCACTCTTTTTTCAAGCTCGGGCCTGTAGGAACCATCGCCTATAAGCAACAGCTTAAAACCGTTTCCTTTTCGCTCTTTGTAAAGACGCATACCCTCCAGGATAAAATCAATGTTTTTCTCTTTTTCAAGCCGTGAAACACTGCAAAAAAGGTGGGTATCGTTTTTCCTGAATTTTTCCCTTATTTCCTGGGCCTTAAGGGGATCAAACTCAAAATCCCTGTGGGAAATACCGGTGGGCATAACCTCTACATTAATCGTCCCGTGATCCTCCAGGTATTTTTTCATACTGGGGGTTGGTGCAAAAACCAAATCACATTGGTTAGTAAAGATACGATTGTGCACCGTAATCAGCTTTTCTCCCCCATCCCACAACAGCTTCTTTACAAGTGTTTTAACACGGGGATGCTTTCCCTTGTTGCAGTATTTCTGAATTTTTTCAAAGGGAGCAAGATAATGGAGGTATTGCTCATACCGGGTGTGGTAGGTAAAGACCACGGGAATGTCGTATTTCTTACCCAGATATTGGGCAGTATAGCCCATCATCATGGGATGATGCACATGGATAACGTCAAAGGCCAGGGACGAAAAGGTTTTTTCAATGGTATTCTCAAAAAGATAGGGAACGATAAATTCCCCCTTTAAACGTTTTTTTCGACCCTTATAGCGGATTACAAAGGGTTCTTCCTTTTCATTGCCATAACTTGGGGCAAAAATATAAACTTCGTGATTTAAAGCTCTGAGGCCGTCTGCCAGACGTTCGATGGATATGGGCACGCCGCCCACATAAGGCTTATAGTTATTCGTCAGCATGGCGATTCTCATGACTCTTCCTCCTAAGGTAATGTTATAGTTGAATTTCTAATGTTCTTATAACCGGAAAAGGTCCTTTCTAACGTAAAAAATATCGGAAGCAGACATCCAAAAACCACCCTAAGCATTCTATTACAATAATAATGATATACAAGGGCAATGTCAATTCACAGTAATTTTGAGAATTTTAAAGACCGCGTCACCGAAAACATAGCCGGCACCTACGAAAACCGTATTCCAGATGATAATGCCAAAAGTTGAAAAAAGCGTATAACTAAGAAAATCCATTTTGAGTACACCGGCCGGTATGGAAATAATGGTTCTCACCATGGGCAAAAGTTTACCCACAAAAACACCCCAACCACCCTTGGTGCGTATCCGCTCAATGGTATTATCTATGATGGGCTTATGCTTTGGAAACCGCTGAATGTATTTGGATATTACAATTTCACCGCCGAATCGCCCTACAAAATAGAGTATCCAGCTGCCTAGAAGACCCGCCAGTACGGACAAAAAAAGAGCCGTTCCAAGGCCTATTCCGCCCTTAGCAGCCCATATTCCCGCCATGGGCATAATTATCCCTGCGGGAAATCCCGGCAGATTCAAATATTCCAGTAACACAACAACAAATAATGCAAGACCACCGTATTGGTAAAAATAATGTGTCAGTGTTTGTGCGGTCATAATTCTCCTTTAAGTTCATATAATTTGCTGCCTGACGGACAACTTTCCAAATCTGCACAGAAGGCTGTCTACCCGCTATTCTTATGCTTCCAGTACATTTTAAGACATAAATCTTAAAACAAACAAATTAATTAATTAAAGATTTTATTAAGATTCATTAGAATTGTATGATAAAAAAGGATTTAGAAACCTATTAGTTCTATTTTATTACACAATTGGATAATTTACAATAGATGTTCCAGTCTGCTGAGAAAACGCTACGGAAAGCAGAAATTCTGTCGGATTCGAAGTGTCGAAAAAGAAAACAAAAAAACCCTGAAAGCCTTACGCAATCAGGATTTGTTCTGGAGCTGAAAGTGGGACTCGAACCCACGACCTGCTGATTACAAATCAGCTGCTCTACCAGCTGAGCTACTCCAGCGAAAAAATGGTGACCCCTAGGGGATTCGAACCCCTGTAGCCGCCGTGAGAGGGCGGAGTCTTGACCGCTTGACCAAGGGGCCACACATTGCGTCCGGAAAAACCGAACAAAAACTATTTTAACTGCTTCCGGGCGACTTGTCAATATAAATCATATTTTTATTTTATGCTTTTTTAAAAGTACAAAATCAGGTCGGATTTTCGTCCTTTGATTTCGCTTTTTGGGGTTTCGAAGCCTTTCCTGGAGCTTTTGGCAACGTGACTCCGCTTTGCTCCAAAGCTGGCTTCGGCTCCGTCTTCTCCGCTTCCTTTACAGCTTTACGTGTTTTTGCTCCTTGGGATGCTTTCCTCGACTTTACCGATGGGTTTTCCATTGCTGCTTCAGGGGAATCGGCCTTCTTTTTCCCGGTATTTTGCTTAGCTTCCTTGGGTTTCTTTTCAGGGATAACCTTTTCAGCCGCATCCTTTTTCCTGGCAGCTGATTTCTTTGGTGCCGGTGATTTGGCCTTTACGTCAGCCCCATTAACGTTAGATCCCTTAACAACTGTTTCGGGCACAGGGGCTTCCTTTACAAGAGGTTCCCTTGCAGAGGTCTTTTTACTTTCATTAGGCTTCTTTTTCTCGGAAGTTCCTTTTGTATTTCGGGTTGTCTTTGTACTCTTATCCCCGTTAAATTTCTTTGCATCCTTACCGGCGTTTGTTTGCTTTGTTTTCTTTGTTTCCTTCATTTCTCCGGATTCTCCGACGATGGTCCCGGATGCTTTTTCTGACTTATCCTTGTTGGTTGCGTAGGTTGGTTTTACAACATCTGAAGAAGCAGCTGTTCTTTTTTCTTCAAAGGGCTTTGCTTCTTTATTAGCTTCGGCAACAGGCGAGCTTACCCCATTTCCAACGGGACGGGAAGCTTTTCCAAACCGATCCGCCTTATCTCCATTATAGCCCTTACCTTTGTGTTTCCCTTTTTTTGCCCCTTTTCCGGATTTCTTTCCAAATTCGCTTTTGCGCCGCTCTTCGCGGTTTTTCCAACGGGGTGCTTCTTGATTCCTGTCTGTGCGGGGATGCTTCACCCGGCTTATGAAATCGGAGGGACGTTCCTTTATAACGCCGGTCTCCTCTTCTCCTTCTTTCATCAGCATAAAGTCAATCTGCCTGCTCTCCGGACTGGACTTAACAAGCTGAACACGGACATGATCCCCTATTCTGTGGGTTGTTCGTGTTCTTTCGCCTATAAGGGAAAGGGAACGTTCATCAAAAATATAGTAGTCGTCCTCAAGACTGCTGATACGGATAAGTCCCTCTATGGTGTTTTCAAGCTCTACGAACATGCCGAAGGACGTAATATTGGAAATAATACCGTCAAAGTATTCCCCTACCTTATCCTTCATGTATTCGGCCTTTTTCAGATCCTCGCAATCCCTTTCAGCATCCTGTGCAGCCCGTTCTCTTTCGGAGCTGGATCTGGCAATATCGGGGAGAAGCATTTTGTAATGAGAGGTTCGCTTTTCGTTGAGCTTCCCCTTTATCTGCTCCTTCATAATTCGGTGAATAATAAGATCCGGATACCTTCGAATGGGTGAGGTAAAATGAGAATAGTAATCAGCCGCAAGTCCGAAGTGCCAGTCATGGACATCACTGTACCGGGCTTTCTGAAGGGAGCGAAGCATAATCATATTAATCGCTTTTTCCTCCGGCTTGCCCTTGATGAGCTTAATAATTTCCTGAAGGGCTTTGGGGTGAACATCCCTGTAACCCTTAAGACGGTAACCGAAGGTCCCTAAAACCGTATTCAGGTTCTCCATTTTCTCCGGATCCGGATCCTCATGTATACGGTATACAAAAGGCACGCCGATCCAGTAAAAATGCTCTGAAACCACTTCATTGCAAAGGAGCATAAACTCCTCGATGATGCCGTTGGCTATGTTTGTTTTATACCGCTTTATTTCGATGGGCTTTCCGGATTGATCCACGATGATTTTAGCCTCGTCGAATTCAAAATCCACGGATCCGCGACGGGTACGCCTGCTTTTTAAAACCTGTGCAAGCTCCCTCATTTTGTAAAAATCCTGTAGAAAGTCCTTATAGCGCTCCTTAAGCTCCCCGTCGTCCTCCTCCAGTATTTTATAGACATTGGTATAGGTCATTCGCTCCCTTACGTGAATAACACTGTCGAAGATTTCATGGGAAACCACCCTGCCATTGGTGTCTATGTCCATCAAAACGCTGAAGGCCAGTCTGTCCACATTGGCATTAAGGCTGCATATGCCGTTGGAGAGCTCTCTTGGAAGCATGGGAATGACCCGGTCAGGAAAATAAACGCTTGTTCCGCGGGCAACAGCCTCGTTATCAAGCTCGCTTCCTTCCCTGACATAGTGGGTAACATCGGCAATATGAACCCCCAGCCGATATAGCCCGGAGGGCAAAAGCTCAAGTGAAACGGCGTCATCCAGATCCCGGGCATCCTCGCCGTCGATGGTGACCATTTTAAGGGAGCGCAGATCCCGGCGCCCTTCAAAATCGGAAGGCAGCACCTCTTTGGGAGCGTTTTTTGCTTCCTCAACCACCTTTTCGGGAAACTCAAAGGGTATGCCATAGGCCCGGATGATGGACAAAACATCCACTCCGGCAGAATCCGCATCCCCTAAAACCTCAATGATTTTACCTTCAGCATTCCGGCTGGGTTCAGGCCATTTGGTGATTTCAACAACCACCTTCTGCCCCTTTTTAGCACCGTTGATGAGGTCCTTTGGAATAAAAATATCTCCGGACAAACGGGCATGATCCGGTATAACAAAGCCAAAATAGTCGCTTTTATCAAATTTCCCCACAATGGTCTTATTGGCCCGTTCAAGTATGCGAATAATCTCGCCTTCACGCCTTTTATCGCCTATAACACCGCGTTCCAGGCGGGCAACCACCCTGTCGCCGTGCATGGCTCCGCCTAAGGCATTGGCAGGGACAAAGACATCCTCCTCGCCATTATCGGGCATGACAAAGCCAAAACCCCTGGCATGGCCCTGAAACTTGCCGACGGCAAGCCCCATTCGTTCAGGAACGCCATAGCGATCCTTTCTTGTTTTTATAATGAGCCCCTTGCTTTCCATGTCGTCTACCATAGCCGTAAAAAGAGGCAAATCCTCCTTAGGCACATCCAGCACCATATAAAGCTCGTCCAACAATAACGGTTTATAGGCTTGATCACGCATAAACGACAGCAGGCGCTGTTTTCTTTCTTCCATAAGTT
>JAFADM010000375.1 GCA_023424865.1 Bacillota bacterium
TTCCACAGTGTTATGAAGGATTATGCCGACCCTCTTGTCAAGCGTGATAAGTTCTTTTTTATCGACAGGTATATTCAGCTTCTCCGAAAAAAACGCTATCCTCGGGCAGAGGAATTTCAGCTTTACGGAAACCAACTCTGGGAAAAGGTGAAAGACCTTCCTCAAGGCTATTGTCACGGAGACATGTATCGAGGAAACATCCACAAGACTCTTGACGGTAAGCTTTTCATACTTGATCTGGATACCTCCTGCCACGCTTTTCCTGTCTACGATGCCGTCCTCATCTGCAATATGACGGATTACTTCAAGTTTAACCCTGGAGGTTACGATCAGACACGGGGTGTTTTCAAGCGCTTTTTAACAACGTATACAAAACATTGCAGCGTGAGCCGTGCTGAGGCCGATGCCTTCTTTGACCTGATTGCCGTTTACCACTTTCAGCTTCAGGCCACCATTATTGAAATGTACGGTTTGACCTGTGTGGATGAAACCTTTTTGGATAATCAACTGGACTGGCTCTACAAATGGCGTGAGCAATGTGCTCTAAACGACTGAAAGAACAGGATGAAGGGATACCTGCTATGGATATACTCACTACCTTTGATAAAAAGAATTATTCTCCCGACATGCCCTTTTTAACCCGGGAAGCCGTTCGGGCAATTATATCTATACATAACAAAATGGCTCTTGTAAAAAGCGATAAGTACGGATATTACAAGTTTCCTGGCGGAGGTATTGAGAAGGGCGAAACGCATTTGGAAGCTCTTATCCGTGAAACCAGGGAGGAAACCGGTTTAAAGCTTAGCCCTCAATCGGTAAAAGCCTATGGAATGGTAAAGGAGCTACGAAAAGACCTTTACGAAAACAAGATCTTTCAACAGATCTCCTACTATTACCTGGCAGAAGCGGAAGCTCCGGACACAAGGCAAAGCACCACAGGCTTAAATTTAGACAGCTATGAAGCCGAGGAAGGCTATCATCTGGAGCTTGTGCCCCGTAAGGAAGCTCTTTTGGCAAATGAAAGCCTGCATGATGACGTTTATTCTGATTTTTTAAATCGCGAGGCCTATGTGCTCCGTCTTTTGGGATTGAAAACAAAAGCCATGGATCGCAAGGACTGGAAGAGAATTATAAAAAGAGAGTATGTCTACGAAAGCTTTAATTCCGGCAGCTATAGCGGTGCGGTGGGGCTTCTCAGGCTTGAGGAAATCACAAGTCCGCTTACAGTGACTGTGCTGGATGAAAAAATCACACTGGTGGAACGGAACTACAAATGGCTCCAATTCGCCTTTTCAGACAAGCCGGTGTGGCTCACTGTCATGCTTGACAATGAGGATCGCATCCTGCAATACTATTTTGACATAACATGGGGCAATTTTATCAACTCGGAGGGCACCTCCTGGTTTTATGATCTTTATCTTGACGTGGTAATGCTGCCCGACGGCAGAATGCTTCTTTTGGACGAGGACGAGCTTGGGGAGGCTATGGCGGAAAGGATAATCGACAGGAAGCAGTATGATATGGCCTGCCAAACCGCCGAGAATCTTATGAAAATTCTCAGGGGCCGGGAGAAGGAGCTGGCTGATTTTTGCATGCATTTCTATAAAAAGCTGTCACTTCGGCTTCCATCTCCGCAGTAAATACATGTCCAACACCGGGATAGACTTCAAAACGGGAATTTGCCCCAATACTTTCATAAAGCGCTTCGGCATGGGGCCAGCGAAGAAGAGGCGTATCCCCAAACAGCCGGTTTACCTGGTTTGCGGCAGGGAGATCAAAACTGTCCTCATAGGGTACGGAATCATTAGCGTCCTCCCCGCCTATAAAGAAATACTGAGGAACCGCAGTAAACTCTTTCAGATTCATACGCTCACCGATTAAAGCAGGCAGGTCAGCCGCCCCCACGGGATAGGGAAGGCTCTCCCCTTCATAAGCCTCAACAGGTGCAACAGGCCAGCCTCCCGGCGAACCTACCGCCGCTGCTGTTACCTTTTCAGGATGAAGCAGGGTAAAGCGATTGGCAAACATAGCTGATGCCGAATAGCCAAAAAGCAGAAGGCCGTCCTCCAGGCCGGTCCCGCCTTCCTTCAGCCTTTCCTGCGCATCCTCCGCCATAGCTAAAAGCTGCAAATCCAGCCGCTTTAAATCTCCCTCTATTAAGGAAAGCGAATCCCGATCAAGCGCATGGGTATAAACCTTTTCAGTGGCTTCCCATCGTGGAAATACAGGTATTAACAGGGGGCATTCCAGCGTGTCTGCCATAGAAGCCAGCCTTTGAACAAGGTTTCTGGCAAGGGCGTCATGGAGCGCCATGGAATCGCTGACAATGCCCGAATTATTGACGGAAACTAAAAGATGGGGCATGGTAACTTTTTCAGGAGTATAAAGGTAATAAGGCCATAAAAATCCTTTTACATTATTTTCTTCTATTTTCTCAAAGCGCTCCATATCCAAATCTGAAGCGATAAAATACTCGGAGGCACCGGGAGGTTCCATGCCTAAAACAGCCTTCGCTGGAAATGCGCCGTTAAAGTCAAGCTCCAGTGTATATACGCCTTTATCCAGTTCAATTGACCGGTTCATTTTGAGGCGGCTTCCCTCAATTGAAATCAGGTGGGTTCCCTCCTCGTCGGCAATGCCTACGGAAAGGCTCCCGCCCAATAGCCGCGCGTTAACATTAAACTGGTATCGTCCCTTTTTAAGCACTACCAGCGTTAATCGGTCACAGTCATTTTTAAAAGGAATGGAATAAGAAAGCAGCGGGAATCCTCCTGTTTCGGCCTTCATTTCCTCAAAACCCCATACCATGCTTAAAAAAGCAGCAACAGACAGCAAAACCGCACTGCCCACCCCAGCCAGAAGTATTAAGCCTTTTTTCTTCATTTTATCCCCCGCCATGCAATTATAAGCTAAATGTTATCTTATGCCGCAGCTGAAAGCAATAAGCCTCTAAAACTTCGCTTACTCTCACCTTCTTCCTGCCGCCCTTTTATGATTAAAAGGCGAGACACGGATACAAGGGGCATTTCACTTTAATCCTTCATGCTTTATAATGGAATCCGAAGCGGAACACGAAGGCTTAGCAGCGGTTTGTTTTCAGGGAGATAGAAGAGCCTATGATACACAGGGAATTGCAGGATATTAACCCTTATGTACGGGTATGTGCCATAACGAAAACCCATCCTGGCTGGAAGCTGGTGGACAGGATTATTTATGATCACCAGCTGGTACTTACAATAAACGGAAGCGGAGAAACGGTCATTGACGGAAAAAGGTATAAAAGCCCTGCCGGGAGCTTTTTCCTCATCAAGCCCGATACGCTTCACTCCTTTTACGCCTGTGACCAGAATCCCTTTACCATGCTGGTGGTGCATTTTGATTTCTTTTACGAGCGGGACAGGAATTTCTGGCCCCATAAAAAATATCATCTAACGGATGGCGGTGAGCTTCCTGAGAAGCATCTTATGCGGGAAGT
>JAFADM010000387.1 GCA_023424865.1 Bacillota bacterium
AAGGTTTGTTTTATAACAAGACTGCAGCAGGTAGAGCCTGACTGCAGTTTTTTTGAATGGAAATTCAAGGTGGTCTTTGCTTCAACCATGAAAGCGTTGGGAGGAGCGGGGCCATGAAATATATTAAAGCGCAGAATGTGCTGCCCAAGGAAATTATCGAAATCATACAGACCTACATTGACGGAGAGTGTATCTACATTCCCCGAAAGGAAGGCAGTCAAAGGGGCTGGGGTGAAAAAAGCGGAACAAGGGATAGCCTTTCAAAAAGGGATCGTCTTATTTACAGTGCCTACAAAGACGGGGCTTCCGTTAGTGATCTTTCAAAGACCTATTTCCTCTCCGAGCAAAGCATCCGAAGAATTATAAGCCGTCAAAAGCAGATTTGATCAAATTCTTATCTTAACCATTTATGAAATTGATTTCCAGCTTGTCCTTCTGTTATTGTTTAAGTAAGAATGGATTTGGCATGAGGGACAAAGGTGGGGGCCAACCGAGGCAGCCTTTCATCCCGACATGCAGAGAAAGGAATGCTAAAGAATGGCAACAAAACCCCATAGAGGCAAAACCCTTTGGAAATTGCCCTCCCACGGGAGAGGTACCTGTCCGGTATGTAAGACCACCCGGATAAAAATTCTCTATGAGCTCATCGCAGGCGACGGCGCCAAGGTAAAGGTCTGCAAGCGGTGCCAGAATAAGAAGGTAGCTTCATTAGCTCAGCTTTAAGTCAATAAAGGGAAAAGGGGAGATTTAAATCTCCCACTCACCTTTTGCAATCTGAAAAACCTGTCCCCCCACATAAATAGCGTAAAGTGCCCCTTCCTTTCCGGCTTTGACCTTGACAAGGGAGGGGCGCTTTATGGAATACCCCTGTTCCACACAATAATTCATTTCCTTTTTTCCAAAATAATCGCACTCCAGTAAATAGCCCGCAAGATTTCCATTGGCGCTTCCGGTAGCCGCATCCTCCGGAAAACCGGTATCATCGCAGAAAACCCTTACGTGAAGGGTATTTTCCTTGTGGTAGGTTTCTCTGCAAAAGACAAGGAGATTGGCTTTATAGGTTTCATCCAGAAAGGCCCTGTAGAGGCTGTGGTTAATATGGCAGGCTTTCACCGCATCAAGGGAACTAAGAGGCACAATGACGGATGCAAGCCCGGTAGAAACGGCTTTTAGAGGATAACTCCCGTCAATTGCATCAGAAGGTATGCTCAATATTTTAGCCAGGACTCCTTTATCGAACATAGGACCAAATTGGGGCTGGTTTTGCTTCATCCAAAGATCGCCTCCTACTTCAAAGGCAACAGGAATCTGCCCTACTCCCAAATTGAGAAGGATCCTTTCGGAAGAGTCCTTTTCCATTTTCTTTTGCAGGATATAGGCGGTACCAAGTGTCGGATGACCGGCAAAAGGCACCTCCGTATCGGGAGTGAAAATCCGGACATCATAACCCCCATTTTCTTTTTTACCCGACACAATAAAGGTTGTTTCAGCAAAATGCGTTTCATTGGCAATTTGCTGCATTTGCTCTGTGGATAACCCCCCGCAGTCTAAAAATACCGCCAGCTGATTGCCCTGGTATTTATTTTGAGCAAAGACATCCACAATGTAGAAGGGAATGCTTTTCATAACTCACCAGCCCGTCCTGTGTTTTTCTGTTAATCATAGATCATGTGTGGATAAACGGCAATAAATGTGGATAAAGTTTCGATTTTTTTATTTTATGGTAAGATGGATATTATGGAAGAAAAAATGGCAGGGATCATGGATGGTGCTCAAGCCCTATTTTTTAAAGAGGAGGCCTTAGATTATGGGCAAGGTTATTGTATATATCGCTCAGAGCCTGGATGGCTTTATCGCAACGGAGGACAACGGCATAGACTGGCTTTCCGCCGTGGAGCAAGCCGATGAGGATTACGGCTACGGTGAATTTATAAAAACGGTGGATGCGGTGGTAATGGGGCGGAAAACCTACGAAAAGGTTTTAAGCTTTGGTATTGAATTTCCGCATAAAGACAAAAAGTGTTATGTTCTTTCCAATACCCTGACAGGACGGGACAAAAACGTGACCTTTTATAACGGCAGCCTGACGGAGCTTGTGACAAGCCTGAAGAAACAATACAGCGGTAATCTGTTCATTGACGGCGGAGGTGAGGTTGTGGGCGAATTTCGGGAGCAAAACCTCATAGACGGCTACATTTTGTCTGTCATTCCCGTACTTCTGGGAAAGGGAATCCGTCTTTTTAATGATGTGGATACAAAAAACACCTTAAAGCTAATGGAGAGTAAAGCCTTCCCTTCGGGCCTGGTACAGCTTAAGTATGAGTGCCTTAAATAAAGGTTTTACGTGAAAAGGTTTTTATAAGAGCACATCCATGCGGGGAAAAAGCCGCTTCGGTAGGCTGTGGCCTGAGAGGCTATGTTGGAGGAAGCTGTGCCATAATAGGGAACCTTGCCTCTTTTTAGGATTTCATCGGCAAGCAGGGAAACCAGATAAGCCGCAAGCCCCTTTTCTCTGTAAGGTACTAGAACATCAATGCCGATTTGCCACAGTAAAGAACTGTCGGCGGAGGCTCCTGCCATACCGGCAATGCCGTCTTCAGCCAGGGCATACACCACCAGCACATCCGGCCTGGGGTGGTTTTCATCGTACTGAATGGCATTATTAAAGCCCTTAACGGCATAAAGCTCATGAATGGAGCGGCCTTCTTTTAGTATGTACTGAAAACCCCGGGGCGCAGGCAGCTTCCCAACCCGTTCTGGCTCCGGCAAATAATAGAGGGAATGGCCATAGATAAAGGGAAGGGAAAAGATCTCGTCCCGGGTTTTATCCATTACCAGTGGACGTGCCTTTTCAATTAAGCCTTCATCAACAGACAGTATAACGGCTTTTCCCATTGTGGCGGCTTCAAGATAGGGCTTTTGCCTGTCAAAGAGCCTGCGGCCCTCGTTTTCCCGGGCGGGATAAAGGAACACTCCGCTTGCCAGAAAATCATCGGGCCGGCAGTTCATATCTATGGAAAGCTGCTTGCGAGTCATGGCTAACAGCCGGCTCTTTTCATAGGACATAACGGATCTCCCTTCATCCAATTAACAGTTTGCTTCCAATAGGGCCAGCCATTTGTCCGGCTGAAAACCCACAAGCACAAAATCTTCTCCAATAAGCACAGGCCGTTTGACCAGCATGCCGTCAGAGGCCAAAAGACGGAGCATTTCATCCTCGGACAGGGAGGGCAGCTTTTTCGAAAGCTCAAGATCCCTGTAAATCAGACCGCTGGTATTAAAAAAGCTTTTTAAAGGAAGTCCGCTTTTTTTCTGCCAAAGGCCCATCTCCTCATAGGTTGGGGCCGCTTCTTTAATGGGACGTTCATTATAGGTGTAACCCTTTTCATCAAGCCAGCGTTTAGCTTTCTGACAGGTGGTGCATTTGGCGTAACAAAGGAAGGTTAAGGACATGGTACACCTCTTTAGTTAAATTAAGTTTCTTTATTCGCATTATATCATGAAAAAGAGATCCTTTGTGATAGACTGCTTGAATGATAAAAAGAGGTGCACGCGGCCGGCAAACAGAAAGGATATAAAAGAGTATGGCACAAGTAAAAAAATAAACCCCGGAACAGGCTTTAAAAGCGTAAATTAAGACATAGAGGAAGCTTTGGGCGGCAGGTGTGTCTTGACCCTCTGAACATATGTTTGATATACTCGTTCTATGGATTTCGGAAAGCAGAGGGCCGTAAAAACGTGCAAAAGAAGCATCCAGTGGGACCGGTCATTAAATGGGTCGGTG
>JAFADM010000405.1 GCA_023424865.1 Bacillota bacterium
ATTCCTCTTTCACACACTCTTTCGGCTATGGATGCTGAAATTTTAAAGGCGGGGGGAAAGCTTCCCTGGATAAAGGAACGGTTCAGCCGCGGATAAAGGGTCTTTGAGAGGCCCTTTCCCTAAAAGTAGTATTTAAACAGGTCTTGACAGGTCTTTAAGCCTGATGGCAGTAAAGGAGCAGAAAAATGGCAAAAATAGCTATGAAAACGCCGCTGGTAGAGATGGACGGCGACGAAATGACCCGCATAATATGGAAATGGCTTAAGGAAATTCTCATTGAGCCTTATGTGGACTTAAAAACCGAATACTACGATCTGGGTTTGGAATACAGAGATTTAACCAACGACCAGGTGACGGTGGACTCGGCCCTTGCCACCAAGAAGTACGGTGTGGCTGTTAAATGCGCCACCATTACGCCCAACGCCGAAAGGGTAACGGAGTATAAGCTTAAAAAAATGTGGAAAAGCCCTAACGGAACCATACGTGCTCTTCTTGACGGAACTGTTTTCCGTGAGCCCATTCTGGTAAAAGGGATAGAGCCCTATGTACGCACGTGGAAGGCACCTATTGCCATAGCACGACATGCCTACGGGGATATTTACAAAAACACGGAAATGAAGGCTCCCGGCGCCGGTAAGGCTGAACTGGTATTTACTGACAGTGAGGGCAATGAAACCAGACAAACCGTTCATGACTTTGACGGTGAAGGCATTATCATGGGCATGCACAATACCCGTGCTTCCATTGAAAGCTTTGCCAGAGCCTGCTTTAACTATGCTCTGGACAGGAAGCTGGATATTTGGTTTGCCACCAAGGACACCATATCCAAAACCTACGATCATACCTTTAAGGATCTCTTTCAGGATATCTTCAATGCGGAGTACAAGGATAAATTCAGCGCTGCAGGAATAGAATACTTTTACACCCTCATCGATGATGCGGTAGCCCGGGTTGTCCGCTCTGAGGGCGGTTTTCTTTGGGCCTGCAAAAACTATGACGGAGATGTGATGTCGGATATGGTGGCATCCGCCTTTGGAAGCCTGGCCATGATGAGCTCCGTTCTCGTTTCACCGGAAGGATATTATGAATACGAGGCCGCTCATGGTACGGTTCAGCGCCATTACTACAATCATTTAAAGGGTCAGGAAACCTCCACCAATTCCGTGGCAACCCTTTATGCCTGGACCGGTGCCTTAAGGAAAAGGGGAGAGCTTGACGGAATTGCCGAGCTGGTTCAATTTGCCGACAAGCTGGAAGCCGCCGCACTCAGGACCATTGAAGAAGGCGTGATGACAAAGGATTTAGCGATACTTTCCACTCTTCCTGAAATAAAAACGGTTAACACCCGGGAGTTCTTACTGGAAATTCAAAAGAGGCTTGAAGCCTGAGATGCCCGGCCAGGGAACCTATAGCAGGCGGTTTTTTCATTAAACTAAAGCGGGCTATGCCCGCAACCCAATGGATGAGAGGCGGCGATGAAACAGCTTGTTTTTAATTTCGCCTTTCAGCTATAAGGGACTAAATCAGGGCAAGAGGTGTCTTTTATGTATGTTATCATTGCCGGCTGCGGCAAGGTTGGTTCAGGACTTGCCAACAAGCTTTCCGGCGAAGGCCATGATGTGGTCATCATTGACTGGGATGAGGAGTCGCTTAAGAAGCTCAGCCCGGATTTTGCAGGACTCCGGATTGTGGGAGTTCCCTTTGATCAGGATGTACTTAAGAAGGCGGGAATCGATAAGGCCGACGCGGTGGCTGCCGTAACCCCCGAAGACAATGTGAACATTATGGTAAGCCAGATTGCCAAGCACCTGTATGGCATAAAGCGAGTGCTTGCCCGAATATACAATCCCCGGCGGGAGTATGTTTTTCATCAGTTCGGTCTGGATACCTTCTGCCCTACTAATGTCAGCGTGGAGATTATGACGGATATTCTCCTGGGACAAACCACTGAAACCTCCTGCACAATCGGAAGCAACACCCTTTCCTTTTCGCTGAAAGAGCCGGGAAGAGGTCAGGTAGGAAGAAAAGTAAAAGATATCAACAGAGATATGGACGACTTTATTTTCGGCCTCCTTAAAAAGAGTGAATTTACCTTTGCCTATGGGGACAGTGTGATTGAAGAGGGCGATGTGCTGGTGCTTTCCAGAAAGCTGGATTAGTTCCTTATAACTGAGAAGCGCCAATTAAAAACAAGTTGTTTTATGGCGCTTGGCAACCATTGGGTTTGCGGGTACAGCCCGCTTCAGGAGAGGGCGCAAGGAGGCTTTTATATGCGTATTGTAATTGTTGGCGGAGGCAAGGTGGGCTATTACCTGGTGAAAACCCTTCAGCCCTTCAAGCATACCATTACCATTGTGGAAAAGACGGCTGAATCTGCCCGTAAAATCGCTTCAGAGCTGGATGTTGAGGTTATCCACGGCGACGGCACGGACATTGAGCTTCTGTCCAAGGCCCGTGTTGACGGGGCTCAGGTTTTTATAGCAGTTACCGGCAAGGATCAGGACAATCTTATTGCCTGCCAGCTTGCCAAGCGCAATTTAAACATCGGACGCACCATTGCCAGAGTTAATAATCCCAAGAATATTTCCGTTTTTGAAAAGCTAGGAGTGGATATGGCTGTCTCCAGCACCTCTATCATTGCGGAAATGATCGAGAAGGAAATCGACTATGCCAGTGTGCGTACCCTTACGAAGCTCAGACGGAGCAATATGGTTTTTACCGAGATTACCGTCACAAAAAAATCAGCAGTGTGCAACAAAAAAATCAAGGATATGGATTTGCCCAAAGAGGTGGTTATAACAGCCGTTTTAAGAGGTGATACCACTTATATTCCCAACGGACATACCACCTTACGGGAAGGGGATTTACTCCTTGTTATCTGCAAGCAGGAAATTCTGGAGACACTCCATAGCTACATTAAATGATGTCTGAAAGAGTATGGGACTAAGGATGTCAATCCCGCATAATCAAAGACAGGAAAAGGTAAAACGTAAGACAATGAGCAAAAAATATGACGGCATTGTGCTGCTGACCGACATGGACGGAACACTTCTGGACCCCAACCGCCAGCTGGCAAATGAAAACCTGGAGGCCATACGCTTCTTTATGGCTAACGGAGGACGCTTCGGTGTGGCAACAGGCCGTACGGAAGCCACTTTGGCCCAGCGCTTTCCACAGCTGCCCACCAATATTCCCTGTATCTTCTTCAACGGTGCCCTGGTTTATGATCCGTCCACGGGAAACCGGCTTTATGAGAACAAAATGCCTGCCGGGCTGGAGTCTATCTTCATTGATATTATGAAAAGGTATCCCTCCTGTGGCGTTGAGATCAATGCTCATGGCAAGGCTTATGTTTTTAACGAAAACGACATTATAAGAACTCAGCTTAACAGGGAGGGAATTAGGGGGGAGTACACCTGCTGGGATGCTATCGAACCCGGTTGGTATAAAGCCTTAATCATAGATAAGCATGAAGTGCTTGTTAAGGTGAAGGCAGAGCTGGAAGCCATGAACAGAGAGGATATTGAAATTACGTTCTCCGAGCAGGAGCTTTTGGATATTTTGGCCAAGAATGTATCAAAGGGCAAGGCACTGGCTGAGCTCAGAAAAGCGCAGGGGAATCACTGGAAGCTGGTTGTGGCACTGGGTGATAACGATAACGACGTGGATATGCTGAAGACCGCGGATATCGGTATTGCGGTTGCCAATGCAAGAGAAGCGGCCAAGGCAGCTGCAGCCCGGATTATCGGTCCCCACACCGATCCGGTCATACCCCGGGCCATAGAAATTATCGACAGCCTGCTGTAAAGAGCAGGTGTCTTTTGATTCAAAGCTTAAGAAAGATAGCCTGCAACTTAAATGGCTGTTTTGGCTACATAGGCAGAGTAAGCAATTTCGCATCGGAATAATTGCAAAAAAATGGATAGAGGCATACGCCCCAGCAGGGATAAGCGTACGCCTCCTTATTTTATATAAAGAACGTCATACCCGATATCAGGCTGATACTGCTCATTGACAACATATCCCCGGGCTCTGAATTGATTTTCCTTAAGAAAAGCGGAACAGCCATTAGGAGGCATCCCTGAGGAAATAGAAACACCTTTTGAAAAATGAAATTTTTAAGATTCAAAATTGCAAAAACCAGTTGACTTAAATCGTATAATTGTATACAATAATACAAAAGCAAACGATGAGGTTGCCATGGATGAGTTTATCACCTTTGATGAAGACGCCAATAGTCTCTCATTACGGGGCAAGGTTTTTGTAAGGCTTGAAAATGATATTATCAACGGTAAATACAAGCAGGGCGAAAGCCTTAATGAATCCAGGGTAGCCAATGAGCTTAAAGTCAGCCGGACACCTGTCCGCGAAGCCATTAGACAGCTGGAGCTGGAAGGACTTGTAGCTTATATTCCAAATAAGGGTGCTATTGTCAAAGGTCTTTCTCCCGAAGATATTCGGGATATTTTTGAGATACGCATGAAGATAGAGGGGCTGGCTGCAAAAAGAGCCGCCGCCAATATTACGCCTGGTCAGCTTAAGGAACTAAGAGAAGTACTTGATTTTCAGGAGTTCTATACCAAGAGAGGCGATGCGGAACGGATTCTCAAAATGGATACCAAATTCCACGAAATTATCTTTAAGGCCAGTGGAAGCCGTCATCTTGACAGAACCCTCACCGCTTTTCATCACTATATTCAGAGTGTCCGTATTCTTTCCCTTAAGGATATTCAACGGGCTCAAAATGCACTTAACGAGCATTTTGCCATACTAAGGGCCATTGAAACGGGCGATCGGGAAAATGCCGAGAATCTCATGTCCGAACACATCAGGCATGCTACCAATCGAATGGAAATGCTGCAGGATATTCAAAAATAGCTCTCATTAAGGGGCATTCGCAATTGTTGCAGCCAGTCGCTTCCAGCGAATCCCTTTGTGTATATTCAATTGATAATTTAATAACAATCCCAAAGGAGGGCGTTACAATGTATAAAGAAATGTCGCAGATCGAGTTGGCAAACTATTTTGAAACCACCGGCGAAGCCGTGGAGATCAAAAATCGTTTTCGACCCGGTGTTTACAGCAAGTACAATGTTAAGCGCGGACTTAGAAATGAGGATGGAACCGGTGTGCTTGTCGGTCTCACCGAAATTGGCGAGGTTCATGCCTATGTGGTTGACGAAGGAGAAAAAATTCCTGTTGAAGGCAGACTGATTTACCGGGGAGTGGATATCTACGATTTCGTGGAAGGCTTTCTGAAGGAAGACCGTTTTGGCTTTGAGGAATGTGCTTACCTTCTCCTTTACGGAGAACTGCCCGCTGAGAAGCAACTGGGACAGTTCACAAATATACTGGGCAGCTACCGCAATATTCCCGAGGATTTTGTTCGCGCCAATATACTTAACGCCCCCAGCAAGGATATTATGAATAAGCTTTCCCGATTAGTGCTTGATATGTATTCCTATGATTCCGACGCAGACGATACAAGTGTTAAAAATCTTCTGAATCAGAGTATTGCTTTGACGGCCCGTTTCCCGCTAATGGCAGCTTACGGCTATCAGGCCAAAGCCCATTATCTGGACGGCAAGAGCCTGCATATACATAATCCTCGCCCTGAGCTCAGCACGGCGGAAAATATTTTGAGCCTCTTAAGGCCAAGTGGGGAGTACACCGCCCTGGAAGCGAAAATATTGGATTTGGCTCTTGTCCTGCATGCGGAGCACGGCGGCGGCAATAACTCAACCTTTACCGCCCATGTGGTATCTTCTTCCGGAACGGACCTTTATTCTTCCATTGCTGCGGCTATCGGAAGCCTTAAAGGGCCCAAGCACGGCGGTGCCAATAACAAGGTTATCGGCATGATGGATGATTTAAAGAGCCAGGTAAAGGATTGGGGAAGCGATGAGCAGATAAAGGCTTATATTACCAAGCTGGTCAATAAGGAAGCCTTTGACCATACCGGCCTTATTTACGGTATGGGCCACGCCGTGTATACCCTTTCGGATCCCCGCTGCATTCTCCTTCGGGATCAGGCAGAGCAACTGGCCAGGCAGATCGGCCGTACGGATGAGTTTGAGCTTCATAAAAAAGTGGAGAAGCTGGCTCCGGAGGTGTTCAAGGACCTTAAAAAGCTTGATAAGCCCATGTGCGCCAATGTGGATTTTTACTCCGGTTTTGTTTATGACATGCTGGGTATTCCTGTGGATATGAATACACCTCTATTTGCCATTGCCCGTGTTGTTGGCTGGTGTGCTCATATCATTGAGGAACACTTAAACGGCGGAAAAATCATTCGTCCTGCCTACAAGAATATCAGCAAAAGAGAGGATTATCGTCCTATCGCTGAAAGAAGCTAAACCAGGTAATTCATAAACAGAAAATAGATGAAAAGGACTTTCGAAACTGTGCTGCAGTATTCCCGAAAGTCCTTTTTTCGTATAGGCAGTTCATAATATAAACGGAAGGGAGGGCAGTAAAGTATTTATTTTAAGCCAATGCGGGCTCGGCTACCTTTGCTGATACCTTAACCTCAATATTGTTGCGGGTAGCATTAGAGTAGGGGCAAACCTGGTGTGCCTCTGCGACAAGATCCTCCGCCAGA
>JAFADM010000436.1 GCA_023424865.1 Bacillota bacterium
ACAAAATCAAAATGACATTTATTATAGAGCATAGAAAGGACTGGAACTTTAGAATGAAACACACATTGAAAAGCGATCAGCTCATTATTGACATTGAAAGCCTGGGCGGCGAGCTTATGAGCATCCGAAGCCAAAGCGGCCACGAATATCTGTGGCAGGGGGATGCAACGTTCTGGAAGGGACGTGCGACCAATCTTTTTCCCTTTGTCGGAAGGCTCATTGAAGAAAGGTATCTGTACAAGGGCCAGAGCTACAACCTTAAAATTCATGGCTTTGTGAAGGAATACGATTTAAAGGTTGATGAAAGTACAGATTCAACCCTTACGTTCCTGCTCAAATCCGATGAGGATACCCTCTCCAAATACCCCTTTTCCTTTGAATACCGCATCCGCTATACCCTTAAGGGAAGCAAGCTTGAAATGGAATACCAGGTAATTAATAAGGACACTAAAACCATGTATTTCGGCATAGGCGGACATCCTGGCTTTTTTGTTCCTATTAAGCAGGGATTAACCTTTGAGGATTATTATCTGGAGTTTGACGAGGTACATACGCCAAATCTTCAGCTCCTTACCGATACCTGCTTCATAACAGGAAAGAAAGAGCCGTACCCTTTAAAGGACGGGAAAATTATGCCTCTTGAACACAGTCTGTTTGACAGGGATGCCCTTGTATTCAGTGAAATCAATACGGGTGTAACCTTGAAATCGGATAAGGACAACGGCTATGTCAGGGTAGAATACCCGGATATGCCTTATCTGGGCCTTTGGCATAAGCCCAAAACCGAAGCTCCCTATGTGTGTATCGAGCCTTGGGCCAGCCTGCCGGGCAGTGACGGTGAAATAACCGATTTGGAGAAAAAAGCGGATTTAGTTAAGCTGGAGGCAGGCAAAACCTATTCCAACCTCTGGAGCATAACCATCGGCTTATAGGAAATGGTTCGGTAAGAAAAGGAGTACTCGGAGGGGTTCGTGGTACACGGTGTAATCATCTCCGTGTGCCTCCTTTTTTTATTTGCACAGGCCACAAATATACTATATTATATTTTATAATAATTTGTACCGGGGGGTAGGCACATATCTTCTATGGAAAAAATAATGTCTTTATATAGGTCAAAGCGTATTTACATTCGATTTGTTCTGGCGTACATGTCCTTTTTCCTTTTAGTTTTGCTGCTTACAATTCTGCTTCACTATGCGTCAATTAAAGTGATCGAGCAATATGCGCTGGATTCTGCCATATCCCTTCTTTCCCAAAGCAGAGACACCGTTGACTTTCAACTACAGCAGTTAAGCGGTATCGTAGACCGTTTTGCTGAGGACTACAATGTTCAGGCCTTTCTTCCTGTGAAAAAGCCTCTTCGGGACGGCGACTACAATACGCTTAGGAATCTGTACACAAAGCTTCCCACAGCCGATTTGAATAATTCCATCCTCTACAGGCTGTTTGTTTATTTTCCAAACAGCGATGTTCTCGTTTCTACCATAACGGCTACAAGCCGTGTGGAGAGTTTATATGGCTATTATTTTAAGTATGAGGAAGCATCGTGGGAGGATTTGAAGGAGGAGGTGTCTTCTGTTACTGCGTACAGTACCTTCTGGACACCCCGTTCCATGTCCGTAGAGGGGACAAACGTTTCAGCCGTTACCTATATTCGAAGCATTCTATCCTCCCACAGCGTGGGAATTGGCGGTTATGTGCTTGCCCTTATTAAAGAAGAGGAGCTTGTCGCTAAGCTGGATAATCAATTTATACGTGATGGCGGCTTAAGTAGTATCATTGATTCTAAGGGCAAAACCATCGTCGGAGTCGATTATGGCGGTTTTGGAGCCGTGGAGCTTGCATTACCGGACAGTAACCAGGGAAGCTTTCGTACTGAGATTGGCGGGGTGGAGATGCTGGTTACCCACACCGCATCGAATGTTAATGATTGGCGATATGTGTCGGTTATTCCCACGAGAGCTGTGACGGAGCCGGTAAGGGCGGTAACGAGGACATTTGTCCTGGTTTTACTGGCAGCGTTTATTGTATGGGGTATAGCGTCGCTTCTTATGGCAGGTCGAAACAGCCGCCCTATAAGCGACATAACCCGCCTGTTGATTCCGGAGGCTGAAAAGCAAGGTGTTCCTCCGGGTAACGAGTTTGATTTTATAAGGGGAACCATCACCCGTCTTATAAGTGCCAACGAAAGCCTTACCGCTGACATGAAGCAGCAAAAGGCGCTGGTTAGGAACACCTTTTTTGAGAGGCTGTTGAACAACCTGTTCATTAATAAAACTGAGATTACCCATCATATGGAGCATGCGGGCGTTGTTTTTATGGGAGACAGCTTTCGGGTGATTCTTGTTAAAATCAAGGGCTATTATGGGCAGGTAACAAAAGAAATGCTGGATGAGATAAACAAGTTAAGGGTGCTTATAATCAGCCTTATGGGAGAAAGACTGGGTAATTCAGCCCACCTCCATCAGGTTGACGACGACACGCTGGCTGTAATTTTATCCAAGGAAAATATTGATTTTCTGTCGGAAATAAGTCGGATTCAGGATGTATTTAACAAATACCGTATAATTGCCGCCTTTGGGGTGGGTATGCAGCATGAATGCGTAAATACGATCTGGAAATCTTATAATGAAGCCAGAAAAGCTCTGGAAGGCAAGGACGGCAATTTGTACCTATATGAGGATATACAGCAAAGCGGGGATGAATACAGCTATCCCCTTCAAACGGAAAGCCGCTTGACCACTTTGGTTAAGCTTGGCGAAAGCACTGCTGTAGAGGAAATGCTTGAGACACTACAGGTTGATAATTTTGTCAAGCGCAAGCTTACAGAGGAGAGAGCGAGTCTGCTTATAGGTGAGATATCTGGCACGATTACTAAGCTGGCGGATGAATCTAGTGAATTTGCCGAAGATTACCGGCAGGAACTGAAGGCGGCTGTGCGCGGCGTTATGGCGCTAAATGCCGATGAGGCGGCCTTTAGAGAGGCAAGTCAGCTGCTTTTGAATATGAGTAACTATATAACGAAGCGTCAAGAAATGCGGCGCAGTGGGATTAAGGACGAAATGCTGGAATACCTTCAAAGTCATTTTGAGGATCCAGAGCTGTGCCTTTACAGTGTGGCGACCCGCTTTGGCCTTGCTGAGAAATACTTCTCCCATTTTTTTAAGGAACAGACTGGAGAGAATTTTTCAAGCTGCCTGGAAAAAATACGTATGGAAAAAACAAGAATTTTACTGAATGATGGTATGTGTCCTATTGCAGAAATTGCCGCACAGGTAGGCTATGTTAATATGAATACTTTTTATAAAGCATTTAAACGTACATTTGGAGTGAGTCCTAGTAATTATAAAAAATGTAAATAATATCAATTCATTAAAAAAGGCGTATTTAAGCAATACGCCTTTTTTAACGCCCTTTTTGTGGTAATAGTCACGGTATGTGAATATTTACACTTTCCTTAGATGGATTTTTTAGGCATGATAATATTCATAATAAAATGAACCATAAAGTTTTCAATTTTTAGAAAAGCCGGCAATGACGCCATAGCTCACAGAAATACTCTAAATGTTTCCGTGTTGTGGTGTTTGCCGGCTTTAATTAACTACAGAAGAGGTGATATCCACGTGATGGTGCAAAGGCAAAACAAAAAGACGCTCAGAAATCTGTCATCAGAATGGCGTATAACAAGAGAGCTTACACGCAATTATCAGCTCTATCTGATTATTCTTTTACCTGTAGTATATCTTATTATTTTTCATTATGTTCCTATGTACGGCGCTCAGATTGCGTTCAAAAATTTTAATCCGTCTGCGGGCATATGGGAAAGTCCATGGGTAGGTTTCAAGCAATTCGCCAACTTTTTTAACTCATACCAGTTTGACAGGGTTTTCCGAAACACTCTGGTAATTAGCTTTTACAACATGCTTGCGGGCTTCCCGGTTCCCATTATTCTTGCGCTTATGCTTAACAGCATTGAAAATGGCCCTTTTAAAAAGATCGTTCAGATGGTAACTTATGCGCCTCATTTCATTTCAACGGTGGTAATGGCAGGAATCGTTGTTCAGTTTCTTTCCCTCCAGTACGGGCTAGTGAACAATATAATCCGATATTTCGGGGGCGAGGGTATTATGTTTATGGGAGAGCCCTCCCTGTTCAGCAGCATTTATGTATGGACAAGCGTATGGCAGGAAATGGGCTGGAATTCAATTATCTATCTGTCGGCGCTCTCCGCCATTGACGTTTCCCTTCATGAAGCGGCTGTGGTAGATGGTGCGGGCCGCTTCCGAAGAATGATTCATATTGACATACCTGGTATTTTACCTACAATAGTCATTCTTTTTATTTTAAATATGGGGAAACTTCTTAATATCGGATTTGAAAAAACGTTGCTTCTTCAAAATGCAATGAATCTGGAAGCTTCGGAGATAATTTCCACTTATGTCTATAAGGTTTCCTTTTCTGCGAGCATACCTAATTTTTCTTATGGTACGGCTATAGGGCTTTTTAATTCACTGGTGAATTTTATACTTATTATTCTGTTTAATGGAATCTCGCGCAAGCTTGGAAGCTCCTCGCTATGGTAGGGGAAAGTGGAAAAGCAAGGGCTCGTGTCCGGCAATTCGACAGCCACTCGCCTCCCCATAATTTGTAGTGTACCGTAGTCCCTATTGGCTATTATAAAGCAAATAGTGCTCAGAGGCATTTTTTATTACATTTTGTGCCTTGAGCGAAGCGAAAGGAATGGGTAATAAATATGAATGGTTTATCGGCGGTAACGCAAAAGCAAAGTGCCGGCGACAAGATTTTTATTGCAGTAGTTTATTCATTGCTAACGGTTACCCTGTTGATCGTTTTGTATCCGCTAATGTATATTGTCAGCAGTTCGTTCAGCTCGACTTCCGCGGTAATGGGGGGAAAGGTCTGGCTGTATCCGGTAGATTTTTCGCTTTCTGGCTATAAAGCTATTTTTGAAAATAAAGACATTTTGACAGGCTATGTTAATACCGTTATTTATACCGTAGTTGGCACCCTGCTCAACATCGTTATGACCGTCTGTGCCGCTTATCCCCTCTCGCGAAAGGATTTCGGAGCGCGAAAGGGTCTTATGTTCTTCTTTACCTTTACCATGTTTTTCTCAGGGGGAATTATTCCGTCCTATATGCTGTTGAACAGTCTGGGAATGCTTAATACCCGGGCCGCAATGATTCTTCCTACTGCTTTAAGTGTATGGAACGTGATAATAACCCGTACTTTTTTTGAGAGCAATATACCCGATGAGCTTCTGGAAGCAGCACGATTAGACGGCTGCAGCGACTTTAAGTTTCTGATACGTATAGTGGTTCCGCTTTCAGGGGCGGTTATCGCGGTAATTACTCTTTTTTACGCTGTTGGCCATTGGAACGCCTTTTTTAATGCCTTACTGTATCTCACGAATAAGAAGCTTTATCCCCTCCAGGTTTTCCTGCGGGATATATTGATTCTTAATTCCATTGATGCGGGAATGGTGAGTATAGACATTAAGGAGCTGGAGGCCAAGGAAGGGCTTAAGGAGTTGCTGAAATACTCGTTAATTATTGTTTCCAGTGTTCCGGTACTGTGCATTTATCCTTTCATTCAGAAGTTCTTCGTAAAAGGGGTTATGATTGGATCTCTGAAGGGCTGATTAAAGCTTTCGCAATGGGGCGGACGTTTTACCCGACGTATCCCTCAAGGCTCCCTATGGCTGACGGAGGGAGCCCTCTAATATAACCATCACGATAAAAAAGAAAGACAGGAGGCTTAAAATGAAAAAATCAATTATTGCACTGACTCTTACAGCAGCCATGATCCTGCCTCTGCTGGGAGGATGCGGAGGACAGAATCAGTCGGCTTCGACAACGCCGACGCCTTCAACCCAGCCTCAGGGTGAGCAGTCTGAATCCACGGGATTGAGCGCTGACGCGGACACCTTTCCAATCGTCTCCGAGCCGGTGACACTTTCAGTTTTAGCACTGAGAGCACGGGTGGAGGTAGAGGATTGGGAGACAAACAAGGTTACCCAGTACTGGCAGGATAAAACCGGCGTTAAGTTTGAATGGGATACCGTTACAGACGCCGATGCTTCCAAGCAGAAGCTCAGTGTGTCCATGGCCAGCGGCGATTTGCCTGATATTATTATCAGCTTAAACAATGCCGTAACCGTGGATCAAGCCGTGGCCTATGGCTCTCAGGGGCTTATTATTCCACTGAACAGCCTTGTTGAAAAGTATGGTACAAACACTCAAAAGCTTTTTCAAGCGGATTCCATGGTAGAACCGGGAATAACCGCACCTGACGGCAATATGTACTTCCTCCCCAGCTACACCTCCAATGCCAGCGCCCATACCTCACTCCTTCAAAGAGCTTTGATTAATACCACCTGGCTCAACAATCTGGGACTTTCCATGCCTACCACTACCGAGGAGTACTATGAGGTTCTTAAGGCCTTTCAAGAAAACGACGCCAACGGCAATGGCAATGTAAGCGACGAAATACCGCTGGTAACCTTTAAAAGCAATTATACCGGTATGGATGTCTTTTTAATGAACAGCTTTGTCTACAACAGCGGCAAGCTTTACAACTGGCTGAGCGTTGAGAATGGTACCGTAACTCCTGCATACACACAGGAGGGCTGGAGGGAAGGCCTTTCCTATATGCGCAAGCTGTATTCCGAAGGCCTTGCCGATAAGGAAATTTTCCTTACTAAAAATGATCAGATTAAAATGTACACCGCTGATGAAAAGGGAAACAGGGTTGGATCGATTATTTCTTATTCCTATAGCTCCTTTATTGATCTCTCCTCTTCTTCCTCCGTTGTGGATGAGTTTGAATTTATTCCGCCTCTGGCAGGCCCGACGGGGATCCAGCAATCCCCTTATGTAGAAAGCTGGGTTGAAACAAGCTTTCTAATCACCAGCTCCTGTGAGACGCCTGAGGTGGCTTTCCGCGTAGGCGACGCAATGATGTTTGACGCCTTGTCGGATCCGACATTGGAAGCCCTCAACGGTGTTTATGGCCCCGAGGGAGAAGGCTGGGCAAAAGCGGAAAGCGGAGAAGTCGGCTTGGATGGAACAACTCCTGCAAAGTACAAGTGGCTCTTTACCTTTGGTACCCCAAATAACCTCAATTGGCATGAATACGGGCCCTTGGTGCGCCGCAGCGATTGGAAACTTGTTATGGCCGCAGATACGAGCACATGGAATCAGGAGGCGGTTCTTTACAAAGCTGCCATGAACATTTACAAGCCCTATGCCACAGCAAAAACTATTCCTGCCACGCTGATGTTTGAAACCGACTTAGTAGCTGAGATCAGCCAGCTTAAGGAAACACTCAACACCTACGTTGAGGAAAGCATGAGTAAATTCGTTACCGGAGCCGCTTCCGTTGAAACAGACTGGGATACTTATCTTAGTGAGATGGACAAAATCGGCCTCCAGAAATATATCCAATTGTACCAGGAGGCTTACGACAGACAGTTCGGAAATTAATATGCTTTTATGCGGCGGGTCATAGGTTGACCCGTCGTGCCCATCTATTATATGTCTACAATTTGTGGTTTTTGTAATGAGGTGTAAAATGAAGGATACCAAACAACAATGGTTTAAAGAAGCTAAGTATGGCCTTTTCATCCACTGGGGCTTGTATTCTGTTCTTGCTGGGGAGTACAAGGGACAACGGACGGATTGGATAGGGGAATGGATCATGAATACCCTTCATATTCCGGTAGAGGAATATGAGAAGATCGCCGCCGACTTTAACCCTGTAAACTTTAATGCGGACATGTATATCCGTAAAGCGGCGGAGTGGGGAATGAAGTATGTGGTATTCACAGCCAAGCATCATGACGGCTTTGCCATGTACGATTCCAAGTGCAGCGATTTCAATATTGTTAAGGCCACGCCCTTTAAGCGGGATGTGGTGCGGGAGCTGAAGGAGGCCTGCGATAAGTATGGCCTTAAGTTCGGACTTTACTACTCTCAATCACAGGATTGGCATGATCCCGATGGCTACAGGGATCAGAGAGATGATTTCAGCGGTGAGGATGTTAACGCCAAGAAGGACTTTAGAAAATACCTGAACGATAAATGTATACCTCAAATTAAGGAGCTGCTTACTCAATATGGGGATATTGCACTTATGTGGTTTGATACACCCATGGGTATTACGCAGGAGGAAAGCCGGGAGCTGGCGCGTATTGTAAAATCCATACAACCTGATTGTCTGGTAAGTGGCCGTATCGGAAACAGCGTGGGAGAGTATGTAAGTACAGGGGATAACTATATTCCTCTTCTGCCGTTTCCTGGCGATTGGGAGGTTCCCGCAACACTTAATGAAACCTGGGGCTTTAAAAAGGATGATAACCATTGGCGCTCCTCGGATGAAATTTTAAGGCTACTTCTCAAAATTAACAGCCGTGGTGGAAATTATCTTCTGAATATTGGACCGGATGGGTTGGGAAACATACCGGAGGGCAGTGTCAAGGTTTTAGATGCAGTAGGAGGCTTTCTAAAAGGAAACGGACAGGCCATATACGGTACAAAGCCGGTTCCCTTTTATCCCTACGATCTGGAATGGTGTGTACTGACCCGAAAGGATCACCGTCTTTTCATGACCATTCTCAAACCGAATACCCGCTTTCCGCTGCTCAATTTTGCCAACACGGTTCGCCGGGTAAGCCTTTTGGAAACAGGAGAGGAGCTCTTCCACCAGTTTGGCGATACGAAAGAGGGCCATAGTTTTATTCGTATCCGTGTGCCGGAGGCTTATCGCAATAGGCGATATTACACCATAGAAATTGAAACCGAAGAGGCAGAGCCCTTGTTTGAACCTTTGAGTGACTATTGAGCTTAGGATATGGACGTACAAAAATTGAGAGGGGGGCTTCATCGGTTCACCTCCAATACCTGCAAGAATCTTACTGAAAAAGACAATTGATATAACAGCTCCGCAAAAGACAATTGATATAACAGCTCCGCATCTTGGCGGAGCTTTATGTCATTAATGAGGGTATAGCAATTCTTGAGGCGTTGCGGTGTCCATCAGCCCATAGTATAATGGCCTTAGCCAGTCCAAGGAGAATTTTATGAATTATTATTTTGGGTTTTCTGTTGCGGGGCTTTTGGTTTTTCTGCTACCAATGCTTCCAAACCTTTTGTATTTCAGATTTTTTGCTCCGAAAGCAGACAAAGAAAAAGAGAAAACTGAGGAAAACAGGCCGGCGGGGCATTTGCTGGAATGGCTGGAGCACGGCTGTCAGGCTCTTTTTGTGGCTATGCTCATTTTTATAAAAAACAAATCCGCTGAAAATGCCCAGGGATTTCCGGAACTTTTCACCCTCTGGACGGCACTCATGCTGCTGCTTCTTGTGAGCTACAACCTCCTCTGGGTTTTCTATTTTAAAGGCAGCCGCAAAAAGCCTCTGCTATTGGCAATGTCCCTTTTGCCTGTTGCCTATTTTATTTTGGGTGAAATAGGGCTGGGCAATTACCCGGCACTGGTTCCCACCATTCTGTTCGGAGCAGCCCATCTGTTAATTTCATTAACGGACACTAAAAAACATGAAACGGCACAGGGAGATTGAATCACCATGGATTACGAACATCAGATAAAAGCCTATCGGCCCCAAAACGAGCAGGAGAGAGTGGATAAGGAAAATATGCTGGACTATATCCGGCAATACCGGCAGAACGTACTTTTAAGAGACAATGTATTTGCCCATATCACCAGCTCCGGGTTTATTTTAAACCGATCATTGGATAAGGCCCTTATGATTCATCACAATATTCGGGATGCCTGGTCCTGGACGGGAGGACATGCCGACGGGGATGACGATCTTTTAGAGGTTGCACTGAAGGAAGCAAGGGAGGAAACCGGAGTGATGGCCATTGAACCCTTATTCGATTCCATTGCGTCTTTGGATATACTTACGGTTTCCGGCCATTATCGAAAGGGTTTTTTTGTCAGCGCCCACCTTCATTTATCCGTTGCCTATCTTCTTGTGGCCGATGAAGGGGAAGTACTCAAGGTCAAACCGGACGAAAATTCAGGTGTAGCCTGGTTTGGTCTGGATAATTTTAACAATCGTATGTTTTCCGCCCATGATGTCTACCTGTACGGAAAACTGATTGAAAGGGCCGGAAAGCCCTTGCTTTAGTCCCTGTCCATATTCTCTATTTTAAAGCTGGCCGAAGGTATGGCCGGTTTAAGCTGATGCTTCTTTAAAATACTTAAAATATCCATCAGTACCTTCTCTTTTATCCCCAAATATTCCTGCCAGCGAGTGGTTTGAGTAAAAAAATAAAACAGGATTTCCAGGGCGCTATCACCAAAGCTGTCCAGATAAACATAAAGCGCCTCCGGATCAAGGCTGGAATTAGACTTAAGCATGCTCCGCAATTCCTCAATACAGCTGTTAAGCCTGGCTGGCTCCGAATCATAGCTTACCTTAATTTTAAAGCTCATCTGGCGCTTATCCATTCTTGAAAAATTGGTTATTACCTGGCTTCCCAGGGTGGAATTCGGAACCGTAACCAAAGCTTGGGTAAAGGTGCGTATTTTTGTACTCCTAAAACCCAGTTCTTCCACCACACCTTCAATATCCGGCGTTTTAATCCAGTCGCCTATTTTAAAGCTGCTATCCAGCATCAAGGTTATGCTTCCGAAAAAGTTGGAGAGGGTGTTTTGAGCCGCCAGCGCAAAAGCCAGACCGCCCAGGCCCAGTCCTGCCAGAAGGCTGCTGATGTTGAAGCCCCATTGGTCAAACAGAGTAAAAGCAGCAAAGCAGCCAAGTAAAAATTTAGCCGCTTTTCGAATAAATCGGGGAAGTATGGGGTTTATGGCCCTTTCAGGATTCTCAAGCCATACCTTCAAGTAATCCGACAAGGTATCCGTAATGATGGCAGTAAGCCAGAAAAGGCTGATAGTAATAAGGGAACGGAAAATTTGATTTGTAAAATGAAAGGTTTCCTTTGAAAGCTCCAGAAAATTAATGCCAATCCAAAAGCCAATGACAGGAACTAAAAGTCCCGCAGGCTTTTTTAAATCCAGAAAAAGCCTGTCATCAAGGGTATTTCGGGTTTTTTTTGCAAGCTTCTGAAGCACTCCTAAAAGGCGCTTAACTAAAAAATGACGCAAAAGCAGCGTTAGCATAATCATCAGCAAGGCAGCGCCAATGCGTACATAAAGAATATCCAGGCTTAAATAAGTGGCCAGCTTTTCAAAATAAGGCGTTAAATTCAAAATTAAGACCTTCCTTAAAGTGAAATTCTTCGAACTGAAAAGTTTCTGCTCCGTCTACTTAATATCTTGCAAAAAGCGTCAATTTTTACCTGAACCGATCTATGAGTGGATTTTTCCCCGAAAGAAGGCTTCTATTCGGGAAATATCCCGGCAGTTTGGTATAATTCTTTTTTTTGTAAACAAAATGACAAAGAGAATGGGTTTTATGGAAGGCAAAATTTTGATAAAATGAATTCAAAAGGTATTGGAGGAAGGCAGTAATGAGTGAAAACGCGCCAATAATGAAGAAGATTGTCGACAATATGTCACGGGTTATTGTCGGCAAGGAAGGACCGGCAAAGCTGATGGTTCTTTCTTTGGCTGCATCAGGGCATGTGCTGATTGAGGATGTTCCCGGTATTGGAAAAACCACGATGGCTTATGCCATGGCTCGCTCCGTTGGACTTACATTTAACCGTATCCAGTTTACTCCCGATATTCTTCCTTCCGATATCACCGGTTTTACCTTGTTCAATCAGAAAACAGGGGAATTCGAATACCGTCAGGGAAACATTATGAGCCATGTCATTCTGGCAGATGAAATAAACCGCACATCCCCCAAAACCCAGGCCAGCATGCTTGAGGTTATGGAAGAGAAGCAGGTTACCGTTGACGGCAAATCCTATAAGGTACCCGAACCTTTTATTGTAATTGCTACCCAGAACCCCATAGAATACATGGGAACGTATCCTCTTCCTGAAGCCCAGATGGATCGCTTCCTTATGAAAATAACCATGGGCTATCCTACCCGGGCAGAGGAAATAAACGTACTCTATCGTTTCCAGACGAACCATCCTATGAAATCAGTAGAAAAAGTTGTTACCGGAGAGGAAATAGCCGAGCTCCAGGAAAAAGTGCGTCAGGTAAAGGTGGAGGAAAGCCTTGCCGGCTACATTGTGGACATAATAAGCGCAACTCGAAGGCATGAGCATATCCTGCTGGGCTGCAGCCCAAGAGCTGCTTTGGGCTTGTTCCGCGCCGCACAGGCAGAGGCTCTGTACAATGAAAGAGATTATGTTCTTCCGGAGGATATACGCGATCTGGCCGTACACGTTTTGAGTCACCGTATTACTCTGCGTCAGGAAGCTAAAATCAAGAAAATTTCCAATGAAAGCATTATTCAGGATATTGCTCAGCGTCAGAAGGTGCCTGTTCTTTCAAAACGCTGAAAATTCTGCTGTTAAAGACTGTAATACGTCAGTTTAATGTTTAACAAACAGGGCATCTTTATAAAATAAAGGATGGATGATAATGCCCGAGCAGACAAAAAAACGAAAACCAAGCAGGGAAGAGTATGGCAATACTGTAAAAAATGTATTGTTTTATTTACTTTTACTGGCTTTGGCTTTTATTTATTCTTATTTTTTCGGAGGGACGTTTCCATACACGCTGCTCTACATCATGCTTGCGCTTCCGATTTTGTCCCTTCTGCATTTAGTGGTTGTCATTTTATGTTTTAAAATGAGCGAAAACCTCAACGAACGTGTTTTTATAAAGGGCAACTGTGCCACCTATCGTATTGTACTGCATAATGCATCACCTTTTTATATTCCCGGAATCACTCTCCATTTGCAGATGGAGGGGCAATCCTCTTATCGAAACCTGAAAAGCGTGCGCCTTTCGCTGAGTCCATTTGCCAAAAGGCAATTTCTATACAGCTTGCCTCTTCATTTCAGAGGGCGTTATCAGATAGGCATTAAAGAGCTTGTTGTCCACGATCTCATGGGACTGTTTCATTACACCTTTCGTGCTTATGAGCCAAAGGTAATTCTGGTTAAGCCCCGAATCTGTCCTATTGAGTACAAAAGCGTTCCAGTGGCTAAAATATCCGATGGCGAGCTGACCTATGGCTTAAGGGAAATGGGTAACGATGAAATTGTGGATATAAGGGAATACGCCTATGGTGACAGTCTTAGGAAAATACACTGGAAGCTTTCAACCAAGCTTTCCAAAACCATGGTGCGTGAAACCCGAAATGAGCTGGATAACGAGGTTCTGCTCATTCTAAATCTCAGCAGGCCCGATAAGCTTGATACCGAATATCTTCAAAAAGAGGACTGCCTTATTGAGGAGCTGGTTTCTCAAATTCATTATCTTCTTTCCAGAAATATTCCTATCAGGCTGTGCGGATTAAGTGATGAGCTTTTTTGCGTTCGTGCCTCAAATATGGCAGATTTTGAGAATTTATACCAAATGCTATCTGAAATTAAATTTGATCAGGATCCGGGCTTTGAAAATGAGGCGGCCTATTTTACGGAGCAGGAAACCCTTCGCAATTTGGTGTATCTGTTCTCTATACCACTTACGGATGCACTGCTGCAGGAATCCTGTCTTATACGCAACCGAGGTTTTGAGCTTGAACTCTACTATCTGGATTATATTAATGAGGTAGATGGCGGCGCTGAAGACACTGAGGCTGATAGGGAGGAGGGCCTTCAGACCTTTTTTGCACGCTACGGCATTGGCAACCACCGGCTGAAGCCTGAGGAGCTGCCCCAGATCAGTCACTCCGGAAATACTTTTGAAGCCGGAGAGATAACCGGCTCTCACCACCGTGAGGTGAAGCAGGGAGATAAGCTGTTTGAGGGGGAGGCAAAGCTCTATGAGACAGGTATCTGATAAAATATCCCGGTTTGCGCTGGGGTGGGCTTATGTTTTTATTTTTGTTTTCCTCCTGTCCAATATGTTCTGGAAGGAAGGGCCTGTACTACTGTCGGCCCTTTTTGCACTTGGTATGTACGGGATTGTTTTTGCTGCTTTTTCAAAAAGAATCACGGGCTGGTTTTTCATCGGATTAATACTAACCGTTTGCTTCGGCATTATGTTTTTGTACTTTTCAAAAAGATATGAAGTTAAATACATTAAGGATATGGTAAACGGGATAGCGGATCTGGGTATCTTACTCTATTATAATTATGATCAGTCTTATTCCAATTGGCTGGTAAAGCAGTACGGAATGCCTCTGTTAACCGTTATATCCCTTATCACATCTTTTTTAGTGTATCTTTTTTTCAACCGGCTTTTCAATTTCTTTGTTATAACCCTCCTTTCTGCAGGTGTTCTGGCAGGCTGTTGGTTTTTTACAGGGAGGGAGAATATTTGGGCATTTGGCTGGTTATGTACGTTGACCTTGCTATCCTATTTTCGTTTTATCTATGAGCGAAAGAAAAAAAGAGGCCTGGCGGTAGAATCCCTGCCCCTTGGAAATCTTATGATGGCAACCCTTCCGCTGGCTGCTCTTTTGGTTATCTTTACATTGGCCATCCCCAAAAATTCAACCCCCATTCAATGGCCCTGGATGGATCAGAAAATGGCCAATATGTTTACTTTTTTTGAACAGCGGTTTACCTACACCAACACTGAATTTTTCAAGCTTTCGGGAACAGGCTTTTCCAACGGGAGCCAGCGGCTGGGAGGTTCTGTTTATCCCAGCCAGACTTTGGTTATGGATGTTACCGGAAGTAAGAGAACCTACTTAAGAGGTGCGGCTTATCCTTATTACACAGGGGAGGCCTGGCTCGGCAGTCATTTAATGGCCGAAAACGGCTCGCTTACCCAATCCCCTAATCCCTACCCCTTTGATCCGGAGTTGTACGACGTATCCGAATACGATGAAATGAAAAACGGATGGCGTTATATCCCTGTTAATGAAAAGCTGTTTCCGGATATTTCTGAGGACAGCAGGGAGCTGCTTGCAGCACTGGCTGACGGCAGTATGAATTCTATTTTGTTTCCTTCCTATAAGCTGGATATCCGGTACAGAAACATCGCCACCAAAACGGTATTCTTGCCCTCCAACACGCGGCTTCCCGTTAAGGATCCCTCCGGCAGCCCCATGACCATGCTTTTTAATGAAGAAGGAATGGCCTATGTTGAGGATGGCCTTTTAAGAAACACCTCCTATTCGGTGGATTATCTCCAGCCCATGTACGGGGATCCCATGCTTCAGGAAGCCTTGAAATATAGCCGTGACGGTCTATATGCGTCAGCAGCTTATCTCTATTTACAGAATTCCCAAAATCTTGAGCAGACTGAGCAGGAATACTGGAACGGTGATTTTTTTCAAACCGCCAGATCCGTTATCGGCAAAAATCTATGGCCCGAATTTAGATATATTAACAAAAAAAATCTACTTATTGACATGAACCTGGATAGCGCCACCATGGAGGGAAATGCCAAGGAGCTTATAAAACTGGCCTGGCATGCCGAGCAAATAAGGGAAAAGTATACCCAGATAAGCCCTACCATGACAAAACGTACTATGAGCCTTGCATGGGATGTGACACAAGGCTGCGAGAACGATTATGAAAAGGTTAAGGCAATAGAAAAATACTTAAGCTCAACCTTTACCTATACCACGGAAGTTGGCTATCCTCCCATGGGACAGGATTTTGTGGACTGGTTTTTATTTGACGCGAAGCAAGGCTATTGCACCTTTTTTGCCTCAGCTATGACCAACATGGTAAGGCTAATGGGCATTCCCGCCCGCTATGTGGAAGGTTATGTTATGCCCCAGCAATATGATTCCAATAATGTTTACAGTGTTACTAATGCTTCAGCTCATGCGTGGGTAGAAGTGTATTTTGAAGGCTTCGGCTGGCTTACCTTTGAGCCCACCTCGCTCTACACAGGTGTAATGGGCTATATTTCTCCCAGCGCTCCTGTGGATGTGACGGCATTCTTTGATGATTCGGAAGCACTTGACGATATCCTGAATATGTACCTGACACCTCAAAATCCCATGGATTACCCCATGCCTGATGTGGGAGTGGGTTCCGGAGATAGCTCAAGTATTAATGTGGGCACGGTCCTGTTGGCATTGTTAGGAATTGTTGCCGCAGTTTATATTGTCAGCCAGTTTGCCGGTATTCTGCAAGGGCTCCGTATTAAAGCAACTAAACGAAGCAAGCGGGCGATCAAGACCTATGAGCTAATGCTCCGCTGGCTGGAAGGGGCCGGCTATTCCATAAGGCCCGGAGAAACCGCCCAGGAATATGGCAAGAGAATAGACAACAGCCTTTATCTGGACGGAGTTACTCTGTCGGAGGCGTCCCGGCTGTTCTCTAAAGTACGCTACGGCGGTGTGCCTCTGCACATTGTGGAGGAGGAAGTTATGGAAGACACTGCTAAACGTTTAAAAACAGCCTTATTAAAGGATATGGGAATTCGCAGGTTCATTCCTTTCCGCTTTTTTGTTTTTGGGCTGTAGCCATAAGACGCTTCTGTACAATATCGACAAGGCATGCTATGATGTAGGTGTAAAATTATACGTTTTATATGATATAGCGTATAGCTTACACCAAGTTAACAGCCGGAGGAGTGCACATGAAAGAACCCATGAAATTAACCCGAATAACGGAGGGAAAGCCCATCCATCGGGTGCGAAATATAAAAAGCCTAAAGGATATGCTTTCGCAGAGCGTGGAACTGTACGGTTTACGTACAGCCTTTAAATATCGTCGAAATCCTCAGGAAGAGGTAGAGGTAAGAACCTTTCAGGCCTTTTCGAGAGATGTGGATGCATTTGGAACCGCGCTGGCCCATGAGGGCTTTTCAAATTGCCGCATTGCTATTATCGGTGAAAACCGCTATGAATGGGTTGTGGCGTATATAGCCACTGTTAACGGTTTAGGGGTTGCTGTTCCTCTGGATAAAATGCTTCCGCCTAATGAAATCCAGCTTATGCTGGATCGGGGCGAAATTGATGTGCTTGTTTATTCCGAATCCTTTCATGACACTATATTAAAACTGTCCGAGACCAACAGCCAGGTCCGTGCCTTTATATGTATGAATCCGACTGAAAAGACAACCCTTCCGGAGCGTTTCCTTAATTTTGATGGGTTGCTTCAAAAGGGAGAGGCTCTGCTTGCCGAAGGCTCTAAGCTTTATACTCATAAAGAAATCGATTCCGACATTATGGCCGTCCTGCTTTTTACTTCCGGTACCTCTGCCGGATCCAAAGCGGTTATGCTGTCTCATACCAATTTGTGTGCCGACCTTATGGGCGTCGGGGGTGTTTTTCACGCTGAGCCGGGGGAGTCGCTGCTTTCGGTACTGCCCCTGCATCATACATTTGAAAATACAGCCGGGCTTTTATACCCTTTGTATCATGGCATGACCGTGGCAATAGGAGACGGCCTCAAATATCTCTCTAAAAATATGCTTGAGCACAAACCAGACATTATGATCGGCGTTCCTCTAATCTATGAAAAATTTATGGGCCGGGTGATGGAGGAAGTTAGAAAGAAGGGGATGACCCGCAAGGTAGGCGCTCTGATGATGCTGGCCGATTTTGCGGCTTATTTGGGCCTGGATTTCAGAAAAAAAGCCTTTGCCAGGCTTCGGGACGGGTTTGGTGGAAAGCTTCGGGGGATTATTTCGGGGGGAGCCCCTCTGGAGGCCCATGTGGCGAAATGGTATGAAGGTGTTGGCATTAAAGTGTATCAGGGTTATGGCCTGACAGAAACCTCACCTATTATAGCAGGCTGCAATGACAGAGTGCGAAAGGTGGGGACCTGCGGTGAGCCCTTGCCGGGAATGACTCTGGCCATAGCCAATCCGGATCCACTGGGAACGGGTGAAATTGTTGTACGCGGTAAAACAGTCATGCTGGGGTATTGGAAGAATGAAGAGGCAACCGGGGAAGCCATAGAAAACGGCTGGTTCAAGACAGGCGATTTAGGGCGAATCACTAAAAAAGGTATTCTTGAGGTAACGGGCCGCGTTAAGTCCATGATTGTGCTTAAGAATGGGAAGAAGGTTTTTCCTGAAGAATTGGAGACCCATATTAATAAAGTGGAATACATTCGTGAATCTCTGGTCTGGGGTGAAGCCAGTCCGGACGGAGATGTGGAAATTTGTGCTAAAATAGTGCTGGATAAGGATAAAATCTATGAAATCCTGCCTGACGGCTATTTAGCAGAAGATCACGAAGCAACAGAAAGCGAAATAAAAAAGCTTCTCGATAAGGCCATAAAGGACATTAACAAGCTTATGCCTCAATATAAGAACATTAAGCACTACCTTTTCGGCTATAATGAGCTTATTAAAACAACAAGCCTGAAGATTAAGCGTTATGTGGAAATGGATACCATGCATAAGGCTTTCAGTCATCTTGCCACCTCTGTCAAAAATGCGGCAGGGAAGAACGTGGATAAGCTGATAGAGCTTTTCTATCAAAAAGCTGGGAGCAATACATAACCCAAGGGTAGCCTGCCAGTCTTTTTTATGATAGAATAACTTGTCAGTAATTCAGTTCTTATGAAATAAAAAAGGGGAGAAAAACCATTCTTACGATAACCCGATTCAGTGTAATGAACTTCGAAAACGCTATCCGCGGTGCAAGAAACCCTATGAACAGCTGGGATAAGATGGACAGCCATTATGAGGACGGTCAGTACATACTTGGCCCAAACGACCTGTCCCTTGCAAAGAGACTATGCAAGGCCGGAAGGGATCACCGTAAATTTATAAGACAAATTATCGTTTCAGCCGATATTAATGCCCCGCTATATTGGTGGAAGGAATTTGACACCTATAAAGTGGGCACTGTTGCCAACTCCACAAGCACCATGCATCGCATCCACAGCCGACCATTTGAACTGGATCAGTTCAGCACCGATAATATGAGCAGCAGAACCAGGGAAAAAATGGAGGAGCTTATTGCATACCTTGAGGAGCTAAGAGGGATTTACAACGCAACAAAGGAAAAGCAAATCTGGATGGATATTATTCAGCTGCTTCCTTCAAGCTACAACCAGATGAGAACCTGTACCTTTAATTACGAAGTACTGTCCAACATGTATCACGCCAGAAAAAATCACAAGCTCAGCGAATGGCATACGTTTTGTGATTATGTCAAAACCTTACCCTATGCCTCAGACCTTATTTTACTGGAAGATTAAAAAAACACGGGGAGCAGAATATCCTGCTCCCTTTTATTGTGTAAAAGATAGCTCATGATTAGTCAAACCCTACAGCGGGAATGGTGATCTGGTTTTATCTGATACCACCCTAAAAACTCCGAAAGATGTCATACCTTAATTATAACCAAAAAACATTTTCGGTCATAAATAAATTTTCATCTTGCCTTGTATACAAAAAACATTTGTATTATAATTTCTGTGTTACGGCAAAGAATTGCCCCGAGCGGGTATACTTATAGAGTGTGAAAGGAGCTTCTAAAGAAATGAGTGATTTTTTACAGAAAATTACGGAGCGCGCCAGACAGGATAAAAAAACCATCGTTCTGCCTGAAAGTACGGATATCCGTACCATCAAGGCCACCGCGCTGATTCTTGAACAGGGCTTTGCAAATGTGGTCCTGGTGGGGGATGAAGAAAAAATTAACGTCCTGGCCGGTGATCTGAACATTAAAGGGGCAAGAATTGTAAATCCCCTTACCTCCGATAAGTTTGAAGCGTACTCAAATGCTTTTTACGAGATGCGCAAGAGCAAGGGTGTTACCCTTGAGCAGGCTAAGGAGACGCTGAAAAATCCGCTCTATTGGGGCGTAATGATGGTAAAGCAGGGTGAAGCAGACGGTATGGTGGCCGGTGCCATTAACTCCACCGGAAATACCCTTCGTCCGGCACTTCAGATTCTTAAAACCGCTCCTGGCGTTAAGCTGGTTTCCGCTTTCTTTATCATGTGTGTACCCAATTGTGAGTTTGGTCATAACGGCACCTTTCTGTATGCCGACAGCGGACTTGTTGAAAACCCCAATGCTGAAGAGCTTTCCGAAATTGCGGTTTGCTCCGCTGAAACCTTCCGCAACCTTGTAGGAGCCGAGCCTAAGGTGGCCATGCTGTCCTATTCCAGCTACGGAAGCGCTAAAAATCCTCTTGTCGACAAGGTTGTCGAAGCCACAAAGCTGGCTAAGGCGAAGGCCCCCAATGTTCTTATTGACGGTGAACTCCAGGTGGATGCGGCCATTGTTCCTGAAATTGCTCAGTCAAAGGCAGCTGCAAGCCCTCTGAAGGGTGAAGCCAATGTTCTTGTTTTCCCGGATTTGAATGTAGGAAACATTGCGTATAAGCTCACTCAGCGCCTTGCCAAGGCTGAAGCCTACGGTCCTGTTACCCAGGGTATCGCACGTCCTGTTAACGATCTTTCCAGAGGCTGTTCCGCAGAGGACATTGTTGGTGTTGTTGCCATCACCGCTGTGCAGGCTCAAGGTATTGCAGGCGGGAAGTAAGTTTCTTTAAAAGATATATAAAACAGGTAAGTGCCAGGCATAATAAGCAGGGCCACATTACCTGCCAAACAATAAAGGCATAAGGTGAAGGGAGTAAAATAGGTCATGGACATTTTAGTCATTAATGCGGGTAGCTCGTCGCTAAAATACCAGCTTATTAATATGGAAGACGAGTCGGTTAGGGCAAAAGGACTTTGCGACCGTATCGGTATTCCCGGCTCTGTAATTAAGCATAAAGCAGGCCAGGATATAGCGGTAGAGAAAGAAATTGAGATGAAGAACCATAAGGACGCTATCGCCGTTCTTATCAAGGTTTTAACGGATCCTGAAATCGGGGTTATCAAAAACCTTTCTGAAATATCGGCAGTAGGCCACCGGGTGGTTCACGGCGGCGAAAAGTTCTTTAAATCCGTCGTTATTGACGAGGAAGTCATGAAAGCTCTGGATGAGTGCGTGGAGTTGGCTCCTCTCCACAATCCTCCCAATCTCACAGGTATTACAGCCTGCATGCAGAATATGGAGGGTGTTCCCCAGGTTGCTGTTTTTGATACGGCTTTCCATCAGACCATGCCTAAAAAGGCATACATTTATGCCTTGCCCTACGAGTACTACAATAAATACAAGCTCAGAAAATACGGCTTCCACGGCACCTCCCACAAATATGTGGCAGAACGTACCGCCGCTGTCCTCGGAAAGCCTCTTTCTGAATTAAAGATCGTCACCTGCCATCTTGGAAACGGTTCCAGCATCTGCGCTGTGGATCAGGGCAAAACAGTGGACACCAGCATGGGCTTTACACCCCTGGACGGTCTGGCTATGGGAACCCGCTGCGGTGCCATTGATCCTGCCGTGGTTACCTTCCTTATGAATAAAGAGGGCGTCAGCGCCAGTGAAATGGACAGCATCATGAACAAAAAATCCGGCGTGCTGGCTCTTTCCGGTATAAGCAGCGATTTCAGAGATCTGGATGCGGCAGCTAATGAGGGCAATGAACGTGCCAAGCTTGCCCTTGAAGTATTCACCTATCAGGTAAAGAAGTATATCGGCTCCTATGCCTGCGCCATGGGCGGTCTTGATGCCGTGGTCTTTACCGCAGGTATCGGTGAAAACAATCCCGGCATCCGCAAGAGAGTGACAGACGAGCTCTCCTTCATGGGCATTACCGTGGATCACGAAAAGAATAAGATAAAGGGTGAAGAGCTTGATATCAGTACTCCTGATGCCAAGGTTCGCACACTGGTTATTCCTACCAACGAAGAACTGGCCATTGCCAAGGAAACCAAAAAATTAATTGGCTAAGACGTTCTAAGGTTGACAAGGAAAGTAGCCCAATATAGAATTGGAAGGTAAAGGGGTTTCCCCTTTACCTTTTTTGTATACGGGTCGAGTCATAAGCGCGTTCCAACGGCGTTCCGGCAGGTTTCCCGTCAGGACACGCGCCTCTTTGTATAGAACGGCCTATCCAGGTTGAATGCAGCCTCTGCAATAGTAAATAGAGGCTATACAGGCATGTGGGAAAGGAATGAAGCATTAAATGAAGGTATGCAAATTCGGCGGGACTTCCATGGCAAATGCGGAACAAATACAAAAAGTGTGTTCCATTGTCACCTCGGATCCCGAAAGAAAAATTGTGGTAGTATCCGCACCCGGTAAACGCTTTGATGAGGATACAAAAATCACGGATATGCTCATCGATTGCGCTGGAAAATATCTCAAAAACGAAGATCATCTTTCCGTGCTGGAGGCCATTGTCAAACGCTATGCGGACATAGCGGCCGAGCTTAACCTGGATAATCAGATTACCCTTGAAATTGAAAATAATATTAAAACCCGTCTTTCCATGGGCTACGATACCAACGAGAAGCTGATGGATCGCATGAAGGCCGCAGGCGAGGACAATGCGGCGCGGCTTGTAGCCTATTACTTAAGAAGCATTGGCGTTAAAGCCAGCTATGTTAATCCCAGAGATGCCGGACTGTTCTTAAGCGATGAATACGGCAATGCCCGTGTTCTTCCTCAATCCTTTAAAAATTTGACCAGGCTTAAGGATATTGAAGGAATAGTTATTTTCCCCGGCTTTTTTGGCTACTCCCTATCAGGGGAAGTGGTCACCTTCTCAAGAGGCGGTTCGGATATTACAGGTTCTATACTGTCTGCAGCCCTTGAGGTGGAGGCTTATGAAAATTTCACCGACGTGGATTCGGTCTTTGTTGCCAATCCAAAGCTCATTAAGGATCCAAAGCCCATTTCCGTGCTCACCTACAGGGAAATGCGCGAACTGGCATATGCCGGCTTTACGGTTTTGCATGAAGAAACCCTGGAGCCTGTTTATAAAAGAGGTATTCCCGTAAACATACGCAACACCAACAATCCCGGTGCACCTGGTACCTTTATCGCCCCTACCCGGGATTTCACCCTTTCGCCTATTGCCGGTATTGCAGGGGACAAGGGCTTTTGCAGCATTAATATCAACAAATACATGATGAACCGGGAAGTCGGCTTCGGCCGAAAGGTTCTCCAAATTCTGGAAGAGGAACTGGTGCCCTTTGAGCACATGCCTTCCGGAATTGATGATATTTCCATCATTGTCAGGAAAAAATACCTGGACGACGAGAAAAAATGTCGTATGATGGAGAGAATAGCCAAGGAGCTTCAGGTTGACAGTGTCAGCATGGAGTACAACCTGGCCCTTGTGATGGTGGTGGGTGAGGGTATGACTCACACTGTAGGTATTATGAGCCGTATTTCAAAGGCGCTTGCCTTAAACGGCGTTAATATCCGGATGATCAACCAGGGATCCTCAGAGGTCAGCATCATGTTCGGTGTGTCCGAGGAGGATGTGGACAAGGCCATTGTATGCATCTACGATGAATTCTTTAAATAAGGTCTGACGCAGCGGATTCGTATTGGCGGAATTCATTTTCTTTTTATTTGCTTCTGCTGCAAAAACTCTGAAAATCATGGATTTCATGTATTAAACACTTTGCTCCATGATTTTCAGGAATAAAATCTGTGATTTTTCTCAGATTTAATGCATCATTATAGTCAATCAGTGGTTTATGCAGTAGAATCTTATTTGAGTTGAGAAGAGATTAGATGAGAAGAGATGAGAAAGGTTAAAAAGGTTAGGAGAGATGAGAAATGATTCTTGTTTTAAAGCCCGGCGTAACCCGAGAGCAGCGCGAAGAGCTCACTCGGCAGGTTGAATCAATGGGTTTCAAAGTGCATCTGTCGGAAGGCGAAGGAAAAACCATCCTTGGTCTGGTTGGCGATACCGTCAATCTTAATGCCTTCGATTTTACGGCAAACGAAATTGTCGATAACGTGCTGCGCGTTACCGAACCCTTTAAAAAGGCCAATCGTATGTTCAAGCCTGACGACACGGTTGTGGAGGTTGGGGGAAGAAAAATCGGTAAGGGCCATTTTGTTGTCATTTCCGGTCCATGCTCCGTGGAAAGTGAAGCCCAGATTGTGGGCGTCGCCAGGGAGCTTAAAAAGGCCGGAGCATCCTTCTTAAGAGGAGGAGCCTATAAACCCCGTACATCACCCTACAGCTTTCAGGGACTGGGCCTGGATGGCCTGGAGCTTCTGAAAATTGCAAGAGCAGAAACAGGTCTTCCCATAGTAACGGAGCTTATGTCCACGGATGTACTGGATCGATTTGTGGAGGATGTGGATATTATCCAGGTAGGCGCCCGCAATATGCAGAACTTTGTAATGCTTAAGGAATTGGGGCGAACCAATAAGCCCATTTTATTAAAGCGAGGCCTGTCTGCCACCTTTGAGGAATGGCTCATGTCTGCCGAGTACATCTTAAGCGAGGGAAACACCCAGGTTATTTTATGCGAAAGAGGCATAAGAACTTTTGAGACCTACACCCGCAATACCCTGGATTTAAGCGCAGTACCCGCTATCAAGCGGATGAGCCATTTGCCTATTATTGTGGATCCCAGCCATGGCACCGGAAAGGCCTGGATGGTTGAGCCCATGAGCAAGGCGGCGGTTCTTGCAGGTGCCGACGGCGTTATTATTGAGGTTCACAATAACCCCAAGGCAGCGCTGAGTGACGGAGCTCAATCCCTCACACCTGCCGAATATTCTGCCGTCGTACCCAAGCTAAAGGCCTGCGCCGAGCTTGAAGGCAGAACTCTGGAGGTATAAGGCATGCAGAAGGTAAAAGTCGCTACGGAAAACAGAGAATACGCTATTGAGATTAAAACCGGTCTCTTAAAGGAGCTGCCTGACGTATTCAAGGAACGCTACGGCGGTAAAAAGCTGGGCCTTCTGTGTGATTCCAACACCCAGGCCCTTTACGGGGACGGCTTTGCCGACGAGCTTAAAGCCAGGGACTTTGATGTTACGCCCCTTTCCTTTCCGGCCGGTGAAGGCTCTAAAAATTTGGACACTCTGGCCGGTATCTATGACAGCCTGGCAGCGGCGGGTTTTACCCGAAGCGATTACCTGGTGGCATTAGGCGGGGGCGTAACCGGTGACATGGGCGGCCTTGCCGCCGCCACCTTCTTAAGAGGCATGGGGTTTATACAGATACCAACTACTTTGCTGGCTATGGTAGACAGCTCCATTGGCGGCAAGGTGGCGGTGGATTTGCCCCGTGGCAAGAATCTGGTAGGCGCCTTTTATCAGCCCTATGCCGTCTATACCGATCCGGAGCTTCTTTCCACCTTGAATGACAGGCAATTTGCAGACGGTATGGCAGAGCTTATTAAGCATGGCTTTATCCGGGATGAAAAGCTTTACAAGGAGCTTACGGACCTGGGCAGCCGCAAGGCGGTGGAGCCAAAGCTGGACAGGCTCATTAAAAAAAGCTGCAAAATCAAGCGGGATGTGGTGGAGAAGGACGAAAAGGATAACGGCATTCGCCAGCTTCTGAATTTCGGACACACTCTGGGGCATGCCATTGAAAAGGCTCAGAATTTCACGGGTATGACCCATGGAGAAGCCATTTCCGCCGGTATGGTTTATATTACGGCCATGACGGAGAAAATAGGGTTAACCAGGGAAGGGGAAACGGAGCGTGTTAAAAAGGCTCTGTCCCTTTTCGGGCTCCCGGTTGATATGCCGGACGTTCCTGGCGAAGCTTTGGTTGAAGCAGTCCGGATTGATAAAAAAGCCCGTTCGGGCAAAATAACCCTTGCCATCATTGATAAAATAGGATCCGGTACATTGCATGATATGTATCTTGCGGAATTGGAGGAACGGATCCTTGGCAAGCTATAATTTAACCCCTTCCTCCTTCAAGGGAACCATCCTGTCCCAGCCGTCAAAAAGCATGGCTCATCGGGCTGTTATTTGCGGCTCACTGGCAAAGGGTGAAAGTACAATCGAAAATATTGTTCTATCCGAGGATATAAAAGCCACACTCCGGACCATGTCGGCCATGGGTTTTTCCTATACACTGAAGGAGAGCTGTCTCTATCCGGGGAGGCATCAGGTTGTCATTCAATCCTCCGGCAGCCCCAGGATGGTTGAAGAGGAAATGGATTGCGGTGAATCCGGATCAACAGCTCGTTTTATTATGCCTATAACGCGGCTGGATACCAAAAAGGTGACCACCTGCCGAGAGCTTAACCGTCTTGGAGCTAAAATTGAAGAGCTGCCTGACGGATTGGTTATCCGGGGGATTGAAGCTTTTTCGGGCGGAGAAGCAGAGGGCTGCGGAGATCACCGTATTGTAATGGCTTTGGCAGTGGCGGCCTCTGTCGGCAAGGGAGAGGTTTTGCTCCACGGTTGTGAGGCTGTAGCTAAATCCTATCCGGAATTTTGGGAAGATTATGAAAGTTTGGGTGGAAAGAGGGCAGACGCATGAGCAGCATATGGGGGCAAACCCTTAAAATTTCACTTTTTGGAGAATCCCATGGCCCGGCAATAGGTGTTGTCATAGACAACCTGCCTGCGGGTATGGCTCTCGATATGGAGAAAATAGCCGTAGAAATGGGAAGAAGAAGGCCCAGCACAGGAGCTTATTCCACTAAGCGCAAGGAACCGGACAAGGTTGAAATTCTCAGTGGCTTTTTTAAAGGCCACACCACCGGAACACCTCTTTGTGCCCTCATACGAAACCAGGACAGCCACTCGGCCGACTATGAGGCCACCAAAGGCCTGGCTCGTCCGGGGCATGCCGATTATACAGCCTTTGTGCGCTATCGCGGGTATCAGGATTACCGGGGAGGCGGCCATTTTTCAGCCCGGCTGACTGCGCCCCTGGTGTTTGCAGGAGCTGTTGCCAAGCATCTTCTGGATGCCAACGGCATAACCGTGGGCTCCCATATCCAGCGCATCGGGGAAATGGTGGATGTTCCCTTCGATGGCGTCACTATAACGGCCCAACAGCTTGAAGCCTTAAGACAAATGCCGCTGCCCGCACTGGATGCTTCCTGTCCCGGAGCCTATATGGAAATTATAGAGGAAGCCCGCAAGGAGCTGGACTCCGTTGGCGGCGTGGTGGAGACGGCGGTGGTCGGTTTGCCTGCAGGCGTCGGATCCCCTCTTTTTAATAATGTGGAAGCCCGCCTGTCATCCCTTCTCTTTTCCGTTCCAGCCGTAAAGGGCCTGGAATTCGGTACAGGCTTTGCCCTTTCCTCTATGCGTGGAAGCGAGGCCAACGACAGCTTTGAGTCTAAGGACGGCAAGGTGACTACCCGTACCAATCATAACGGAGGCATTAACGGAGGTATAACCAACGGCATGCCCCTTCTGTTCCGTACGGCCTTCAAGCCTACCCCGTCCATATCGCAGCTCCAGCAAACCGTGGATTTGGATTCCATGGAAAATGCCCAGCTTCAAATTAAGGGAAGACATGATGCCTGCATTGTACCGCGGGCTGTACCGGTGGTTGAGGCCGCCTGCGCCATAGTGCTTAGTGATCTGCTCCTTTCAGGGGGCGTGGATCTGTCCTTATGAATTAAGCAGGGGGCGTGGATCTGTCCTGATGAATTAAGCAGAGGGCGGAGAACTGTCCTTATGAACTAAGTTAGAAAGCTGCCGCAAGGCGGGTACCTTGCGACAGGGGGAGAAAATGGGATGAAAGAGAACTCTTCGAACAGTCTTGATGACATAAGACATGAAATTGATGCCATTGATGTAAAAATAGCCAGACTTTTGGAAAAGCGTATGGATTTGGTGTGCCGTGTAGCCGACTATAAGCGCCGCACCGGAACGTCGGTCCAGGATACCTCCCGTGAAGGCAAGGTTTACGATAATGTGGTTTCTGCTCTGGAAAACAAGGATTACCGGACGGTAGTGACCTCCGTTTATGAACGCATCTTGTCTTCCTCCAGAGACTATCAGAAGGAAAAGCTGGCTAAAACCAAGGCAATAAAAGAATTTGAAGAGTCTTCCGAGGACAAGGCTTTCTCATGCTTTGACAGTACCCTTCCTTTAAGCCGTGTGGAGCTTCCCAGGCTGGAGCTGAAAAAGTACGGCTTAATCGGAGAAAAGCTTTCCCATAGCGCGTCCCCGGGTATTCATAATGTTTTTTTCAGCAGGGCCGGCTTAAGCGGCATCTACAAGCTCTACGAAAGGCCGCCTGAAAGCCTTTCCTCTCTGTTATCCGATTTTGGAAGAGAAGGCCTTGCGGGTTTTAATATTACCATCCCCTATAAAACGGCTGTCATGCCTTATCTTGATGAGATCTCCCCGGAGGCTGTCCGGGTAGGCGCAGTCAATACGGTAAATTTGGCTGGCGGCAGGGCTTCGGGCTACAATACGGATTATTTTGGCTTTGGGCTATCCCTTAAAAGAGAGGATGTAAAGCTTTCCGGCTCCAAATGCGCCGTGCTTGGTAACGGAGGTTCGGCCCGGGCAGTGGTTGCCTTCCTTGAGGATAACGGAGCTGCCCAAGTGCACCTTATAGCGCGGAATCCCGAAGGTGCGGAGGCTAGCTTTCCAGGTAAAGAAATCAAGCCTCTGGAAGGCTTTAAAGCCCAGGGCTATGACCTGGTCGTGAATACTACCCCGGTGGGGATGTATCCTAATATGGGCAAATCGCCTCTCTCCATGAGCCAGCTTATGGGCGCAGGATTTGTACTTGACCTAATATATAATCCGGCTGTTACAAGGCTTTTGGAATATGCGGCCACACTGGGTATACCTCATGCCAATGGCCTTTATATGCTGGTTGCTCAGGCTGTTAGCGCCCAGGCGATATGGAATGGTAAAACCTATAGCAGTGCCTTTATTGACGGGGTATACGAGGAATACAAAAATACCCTTGAAAAGGAAAATAAGTAAAAATGAACAAGAACCTCATTTTGGTTGGTATTATGGGCTCCGGTAAAACGACCATCGGAATGCGCCTGTCAAAGCAGCTTAATATGCCTTTTTTGGATGCTGATGCCTGTATTGAGGACAAGCACGGGAAAATTCCCTCCCTTTTTGAAAAAGGTGAGGCCTATTTTCGCGCCATAGAAACCGATACACTCAGAGAAATCCTCCAGAATACCGAAGCCGGGGAGGGCATAGTTCTTGCCACCGGAGGAGGAGCTGTTCTGAAAGAGGAAAACCGGGAGCTTTTGAAGGCTAGGGGGCTTGTCTTTTTTCTTCACAGGGATTTGGAACATATCATTGAAACGGTGGATTGCACCGAAAGGCCTCTTTTAAAACAGGGCTCAAACGCATTGCGGGAAATATATGAAAATCGCCTTCCCTATTATCTGTCTGCCAGCCATCACAGCATTGATACCTCTGGAGGCGTCGATAATGCGGTGGCCCTCATTGAGGAAATATGGAGCAAAAGAGGGTATAGTCCGGAATAACCGACATATATTTGACTCAGGGGTAAACACTGCGTTTGGTGAGTTTTCTTGAAAAAAAGGGATATCATTTATCTTCTGGTCATCCTTTTATTAATAAACGTTTTGGTGGGCATGCTGCTGCGTCCCGGAACCGGAGGCTTTCAGCCTTCGGAGGATGCCGTTTATCTGCCCTCAGATGAGACGCCTTCCGCTGCTTTGAATACGGAAGGTACTGTAAGCCTGTCAGAGAATGCTGTTTCGGAGGATATAAGCGGATCAGCAGGCTCGGGGGAAACTGAAAATATCGCCCTCGACGGGGTTGAATCCGAAACGGTGCCCAATACTCCAGACAGCGGTCTGGTTTATCCTGAAGGGAATGAGGGCATCTCCGGGATTGCACCGGTTTCCGTACCCGGGGATGAGCCGGGTATCAACGCCCGATCAGCGGTAGTTCTTGATTACGATACCGGTACCGTTCTTTTTGAAAAAAACGCCTACATAAAAAGGCCAATGGCCAGCACCACAAAAATTATGACAGCCATTCTGGCTCTTGAAAACACCAGCCTGGATGAAATCGTTCATATCAGCGGGAAAGCGGCCCGCATGGACGGCTCTGTCATGGGAATCAAAACCGACAGTGATGTATCCATGAAGGATTTGCTTTACGGTATGCTCCTATGCTCCGGCAACGATGCGGCGGTGGCCATTGCGGAGCATATTGGCGGCAGTGTGGAGGGTTTTGCCGAGCTTATGAATCAAAAAGCTCTGGAACTGGGAGCCTATTCCACCAGCTTTTCAAATCCTCACGGCCTGGATGCGGAAAATCATTATACCACGGCCTACGATTTGGCTAAAATAGCCCGCTACGCTCTTAATATTCCCATGTTTAATGAAGTTGTCCGGACCAAGGAATATTATTATCAGGGAAGACAGCTTCGCAATACCAATGAAATGCTGGCAGGCTATGATGGCGCTGATGGAATAAAGACCGGCTATACAGGACTTGCGGGAAGATGCCTGGTAAGCTCTGCCACCAAGGACGGACGCCGATTTATCTCGGTAGTGCTGTTTTGTGATTCCAAGAATTTAAGGACGGAAAGCAGCAGGAAAATATTGGATTACAGCTTTGAACATTATTCCTATGTTCAGCTTCTGGAAAAGGGGAAGACCTTCGGAACCATACCCGTGGAACGCTCCCGGACCCTTCAGGAGGTACAGGTTGCGGCAGCGGACGATATCAAGGCCATTATGAAGCAGGAAAACAAGGATGCGCTCTATACCCGTGTTTCCCTGCCCGAAAAGCTTCCGGCACCTGTATTAAGGGGAACCATAGTGGGAACGGTGTCCATATTTAACGGAGACACCATCGTGGCGGAAACCTCTCTTATCACCCTGGAGGGGGCGGAAAAAATGCGTTTCTCCGATTATTTGGGCAAGGTGCTCCATAGCTGGACCGTGATGATGGGAACAGGGAGCACAGGCAAAACAGGAAGCTGAGGTTAAACAGGAAGCTGAGGTTAAACAGAGAGTTGGTTAAGCCTTGGGCCTGCATGATTAAACATATTAATCCTGCATAAACAGAACGATTTTGTAATAATAACAAATTTTGCAGCATTAATTGCAATGTGTTGAATTAAAACTTGCAAACCTCTTCCGGCTAGTATAGAATGTTAAAGGATGAATTGAATGGTGCACCACGACCCGTGCTGCCGCTCAATGGCAAGAGACGAAAGACATTGCAGGAGGATGCAAGATGACGCCCTTTAATGGACTGAGTTCCGCACAACTTATTGAAAGAAAGAAAGTACTTGAAGCCCGGTATGCCGAATATAAGGCACAAGGATTGAGTTTGGATATGTCCAGGGGTAAACCCTGCACCGAACAGCTAAACCTGTCTGAAGGGCTTTTGAGCGACTGTACGAACCTTAAAGCAAAGGATGGAACCGATTGCAGAAATTATGGAATACTGGACGGTATTAAAGAGGCGAAGGCCCTTTTTGCCGAGCTTTTTGAAATAGGACAGGACGAAGTTATCATTGGCGGAAATTCCAGCCTGAATCTGATGTACGATCTTATTTCCAAGGCATATATTCATGGCCTTAACGGCTTTGAAAAGCCCTGGAGCAAGCTTGATAAAATAAAATTCCTTTGTCCCAGCCCGGGCTATGACCGTCATTTTGCCATTACCGAGCTTTTCGGCATGGAGCTCATTGCCGTTCCCATGACAGCGGAAGGCCCCGATATGGACGTGGTGGAAAAGCTGGCCGGGGAAGATGAAGCCGTAAAAGGCATCTGGTGTACACCCAAATACAGCAATCCTACCGGCATAACCTTTTCCGACAAGGTAGTGGAAAGACTGGCTTCCATGAAGACAAAGGCCTCCGACTTCCTTATCCTCTGGGACAATGCCTATGCGGTGCATCACCTGTATGAGGAAGGGGATGTTCTTAAGAGCTTGCCCGAAGCCTGCAAGGCTGCCGGCAATCCCAACCGTTTTTACATGTTCGGCTCCACCTCCAAGGTAACCTACGCGGGTGCGGGAATTTCCATTATCGCCTCCAGCAAGGATAATATTAATGTTCTTAAAAAGCTCATTTCCATTCAAACCATTGGTCATGACAAGATTAATCAGCTTCTCCATGTCCGCTTTCTGAAGGATGGGGCAGGGACAAAGGCATTAATGAAAAAGCATGCGGAAATCTTGAGACCCAAGTTTGAGTGTGTGCTTGACATACTGGCTAAAAACCTGGAGGGCAAGGACATTGCTGCCTGGAATAAGCCACGGGGCGGCTACTTCGTAAGCCTTGACGTGGTAGAAGGCTGTGCTAAAAGGGTAGTGGCTCTGGCAAAAGAAGCCGGTGTTGTTTTTACTCCTGCAGGCGCTACTTATCCCGGGGGACTGGACCCCAGGGATTCCAATATTCGTATTGCACCATCCTTTCCGCCTCTTGCAGAGCTTAAAACCGCAATTGAAATTCTTTGCATTTGTGTGGAGCTGGCGGCTCTGGAAAAATTTCAATAAACATGTAATATAAGTAACCTCTGGGGAGCCGGCCGAATTTTAAGGTTGCGGCTCCCTTTTTTTAAGCAAAAAAACTAAAAATAAACTAAAAATTTCTTTACATAGTCCTAGATTCATATGGATTTTTTGTTTATTAAGTTATATAATAAGTCCTACCGATGATCAGCATAATAGTAATTCATGGCGATAGGTCGACGTGTTGTCATGCTGTCCGGATCAGTTGCATTTAATGTAATACGCGGGGGTACATTGTTTTGTCAAAAAAGGATTATGAGAGTCCATTTAACTCCAGGTATGCCAGCGACGCAATGCTGGAGCTCTTTTCACAGGATACCAAATTCAGAACCTGGCGCAAGCTTTGGATTGCGTTGGCTGAATCAGAAAAGGAACTGGGGCTTGACATAACCCAGGAGCAAATTGATGAAATGATCCGATTCAAGGATACCATTAATTACGATGTGGCGGAAGCCAAGGAAAAAGAAACCCGCCATGATGTTATGGCTCATGTCCATGCCTTTGGTGCCCAATGTGAAAAGGCCCGGGGTATTATTCACCTGGGAGCCACCTCCTGCTATGTGGGTGATAACACCGATGTTCTTGTCTACTCCGAAGCGCTGAAGCTTGTAAAAAGCAAGGTGCTTTCCGTTATAGCAAAGCTGTCCCGCTTTGCACTTAAGTATAAGGCTCAGCCCGCTCTTGGTTTTACTCATTTCCAGCCTGCCCAGCCTGTAACGGTGGGCAAGCGTGCATGCCTCTGGATTCAGGATCTGCTTCTGGATATTGAAGAGCTGGATTTTGTCATAAGCAGCCTGAAGCTTCTTGGAAGCAAGGGCACAACAGGAACCCAGGCCAGCTTTTTGACTCTGTTTGACGGTGATCATGACAAGGTGAGGCGCCTTGAAGTCCTTATTGCCGAAAAGGTTGGTTTTAAGGAAGTAATACCTGTATCCGGCCAAACCTATTCAAGAAAACAGGATTCACGAATACTTAATGTTCTTAGCGCCGTTGCCCAGAGCGCTTATAAATTCAGCAATGATATGCGTCTTTTAGCCAGTCTTAAGGAGCTTGAGGAACCCTTTGAAAAAACTCAGATCGGCTCCTCGGCCATGGCTTACAAGCGCAATCCCATGAGAAGTGAAAGAATCTCTTCTCTTGCAAGGTATGTTATTGTGGATGCCCTGAATCCTGCCATAACCGCATCCACCCAGTGGTTTGAAAGAACGCTGGATGATTCGGCCAATCGCCGTATCAGCATACCCGAGGCCTTTCTTGCGGTGGATTCCATTCTCAATATTTATCAGAACATCGCAGATGGCATTGTGGTATACCCCAAGATTATTGAACGCCGTTTGATGGAAGAACTGCCCTTTATGGCTACGGAGAATATTATGATGGAAGCCGTTAAAAGGGGAGGGGACAGACAGGAGCTTCATGAACGCATCCGGGTTCACTCCATGGAAGCTGCGCGTCAGGTTAAGGAATTTGGCAATGCCAACGATCTTCTTGAACGCATCTCAGGCGATCCGGCCTTTGGCTTGAAGGCAGAAGAATTGAATCATATGCTGAATCCCATTCATTACATCGGACGCAGCAGCGAGCAGGTAGACGAGTTTGTTAACGAGCATGTCAATCCATTGCTGGATGAGAATGCTGTTATTGACACTAAAGTAGACCTTAAAGCCTGATTCGTACTTCAAGGTGTATGGACTGTAGGGATTCGGTTAATTATTTTGCGCATGGGGACTTGTGCAGAGCTCCTTTGTGCACTTGTTTATTGGAAATCCGGAGGTATCGGGTATGGTGAGCATCAACAAATTTAGTAATGTTCCCTTGTATTTTCAGCTGAAGAACTTAATCCTGGAGAAGATTGAAAGCGGCGAGTTTGAGCCGGATTCCAAGATTCTTTCAGAGCAGGACTTATGTGAAAAATACGATATCAGCAGACCTACGGTGAGGCAGGCGATTAACGATCTGACAGCCAGCGGGCATCTCTACAAGCTTAAGGGCAAGGGAACCTTTGTCACCCGGCAGAAAAGCGCCGTAAGGGTGAAGGATTATACGGGCTTTACCGACTCCATTCTGGACAGTGTTCATAATGAAGGAAAAGAGTATATCAGCATCAATGTGGTCAATGCAGAGGGCAATTCCGCCCTATGTGAGGCCTTTGGGCTAAGAAGCGATACAAAGGCCGAGTTTGCGGAAGTCATTTTTATAAGTACCCTTTATCAGGAGCTTCTTTCCTTTAATACCTCCTACATTCCGCTGGCTCTTTTTCCCACTGTTTGTGAGGATTTGAAAAGCAATAAATCAACACAGGATCTTCTTGCGGGCAAGTATCCTTTGCTGCCCAACCATTCCAAAAGCGTGCTGGATATTGTTTATACCGATCATAAGGATGCGGTATATCTGCAGGTTCAAATGGGACAGGCTCTTATTCAGATACGCAATACTCTCTATTCAAAAAGCGGGCAGCCGGTAGAATTTATTCTCACAAAATACCGTGCGGATAAAACCCGTCTTCAGTTCGAAAACCATAAATAAGTCTATTTCAGATATTATCATTCCAGCTGCTGGGCTTGAATTACTATAATGTGCAGAAACCTTTAATAAGGTATATAAAAAGGAGCATGTCGCCATGCTCCTTAATGCAGTTAATCCTGCAAGCCGTTTTGATATGAAGGATTTCCTGCGAATAAGGTTTATTGCAGCTGCTGCTGCATTCCCTGGAACTTCTGAACAGCGGTTTGTACATCAGTGAGCTGGGCGTTTTTAACAGGATACCAGCCCTTTTGCTTCATGATATCAAATACCTGATACTGAAGCTGCTGCGTATCGCCGATGATTTTTACAAGCTCCGTACGGAGGTTTTCACAGGTGGACTCGGCTAGATAGGTTCCGTAAGAGGTAACCAGCTGTTTTTCACTGCGAAGTACGTCTGCAATAATCTGCTCGTCCTGAAAGCAGGTGTGGCCCTGTCCCTGATTCTGACTTTGATTTTGGTTTTGCATTTTGTTCCCTCCTTTATTGCTGCATCGGCTTGTTGTGAGAATTAAGATAGCTTAAAAGAAAATTGAAGTGCTGCTTATGGAGCTGAGCTGCTCTGCTGCAAATGTCCTTTATCTGGGTATCCTGCGCATACTGGGCGTAATGCTCCATTTTTTTTATGGTAAGATCCTCTGCGTTGAGCTGATCTTCCAATATTGTAAGGTTTTTGCTCGTCAGCATAGCCTGTCCCTGCTGTGCCTGCTGTCCTTGTTGCATCTGCTGTCCCTGTTGGCCTGCATTTTGTTGCGTCTGGTTCATCCGATTACACCTCCAAATAAAAATTGTCATTCGACAAAAATAGTATTTGCTAAGCCTATTTTTTTATGAATCTAGATTATGGGTTCAAATACTGACAATGGATTTTTGGAAATTTCATGATAAAAACACGCTTTCGAAAATCAGGCGCATCCACTATAATGGAAAGTGACGCACTAAACTTTATTGTATAATTATTAAACTGACATGAAGAGAACAGAGCTTAAAAATAGGTGAAACAGTTACTGAAAGGGGCATAATATGATATTATCCGGCCTGGAAATAAAAAAAAGAATTGGTAAAGAAATAAAAATCGAGCCTTTCGATGAAAAATATTTAAATCCCAACAGCTACAATTTGAGGCTGGACAGAGAACTTTTAACCTACGACGAAGACATTCTGGATATGAAAAAAATAAATCGGTTTAAAAAGCTTGAAATTCCGGAGGAAGGGCTGGTTCTGGAGCCAAATCGTCTGTATCTTGGGAAAACTTTTGAATACACGGAAACCGACAAGCTGGTTCCCATGCTGGAGGGCCGCTCCTCCATCGGAAGGCTGGGATTATTTGTTCATGTCACGGCAGGGTTCGGAGATGTGGGTTTCAGCGGTTTCTGGACACTTGAAATTCATTGCATTCAGCCCATCCGCATTTATTCCGGAGTGGAAATTTGTCAGATTTATTATCATACCATTGAAGGTGCATACGAAAAATATACCGGCGGCAAATACCAGAATAACAAGGGGATTCAGCCCAGCCTATTATATAAGGATTTCGAAAAGTAATGCAATATTAAAAGAATAACTCGAATATATCCAAATAAAGGCCAATATACTATTACAGATCGTGATGGGTCATGCATACCGCATGGGTATCATTAAGCAGCATGAAGGGGGAATTGGCCGTGGATAATCTATACAGCATTTATAATGATATTGCTGAAAGGACCAAGGGTGATATATACATAGGCGTAGTCGGGCCAGTGCGCACCGGAAAATCAACTTTTATTAAGAAGTTTATGGAGTCACTCGTCATACCCAATATCAAAAACACCTATGATCGGGAGAGGGCAGTGGATGAGACACCACAGAGCGCTTCCGGAAAAATGATCATGACAACCGAGCCTAAGTTCATACCCAATGAAGCCGTAACCGTATCCATGGAGGATAACGTGAACATGCGTGTCCGGCTGGTGGACTGCGTGGGCTTCATGGTAAAAAGCGCTGTCGGGCACATGGAGAACGAAACTCCGCGTATGGTTAAAACACCCTGGTCGGATTATGAGATTCCCTTTGAGGAAGCTGCAGAAATCGGAACCAGAAAGGTCATTAACGATCATTCCACCATTAGTGTGCTTATCACGGCAGACGGAACCTTCACACAATTTCCGAGAAATGAGTACGCAGAAGCTGAGGAAGCGGTTGTCAAAGAGCTCAAGCTTGC